>NZ_JAWXXJ010000049.1:0-9887 GCF_034335085.1 Acutalibacter caecimuris
CTGATTTTCTCCCACGCTCTGTCGCTTATATCGTGCCGATGCTGTTCTCCCGCCATTTTTTTGCCCTCCTCTTCTTTGAGGTCTATTATATCATATTTTTATTGACGACGCCGCCTAGTCAATTTTATCTTTTCTTTGTTTAGCGGCGCAAATTTTGATTTAGGTGCATTGCTTGACAAAAGGTCATTTCTGTCTTACTGTTACACCCATACGCATATCTTTCCACTTAAAACTGTTCTGCCTCCCAACGGAACCATTTTGTTTCTGGCTTGAGAATTTGGAATATCATCAATAAAGCATCAAAAACTTGTGTGGCTTGTGTTCTGGAAACACAAATGGCTCAATTGCGCGGAAAACTGGCTGCTATATGTCTGCCCATGCCTTTTCCACATCCACTCCAAAACCGCGTGCCGAGGGTTCGAATCCTTCTGCCCCTGCCAAAAACTTGCCTGGCGGCAAGTCTGACAAAGCCCGGAATTCCAAGGAATTCCGGGCTTTGTCGTGTCTTTGGGTGGTGGTATGCGGTCTGGATTGCCGCTCCTGTAAGTTTTCACGTGACTTGCAAAACCCAGGACGGGCCTACTTTTCGATATGCAAGAATACGAGAAAACCCGGGAACCCGCCTAAATACTAGGTTTTTTCGCGGAAAACCGCTTGAATGAAAGCGAAAATTTTGCAATCTCGCAAAATGGGATTGCAAAATTTTTTTGCCCGTTTTCGGCCCCAAAGTGGCCTGTGCGGCGCAAGGCTGCCAACCGCTCAGATTTGCCTTTTAGGAGCGTTTAAGGACACACAAGAAACCTTTTAAGAAACCGCACAAATCCAGCATTGGCGCGGTTTAAGCGGCTTTTAAGAAAATAACAACAGCCCTTTAAGCGAACACGCCCAAACGCCGCTTAAAGGGCTTGTTTTTTGCTTTTAAGCGGAAATAGCGCGGACATTTTGTGTCCGCGCTAGGAAAGTGTGTCCGCGCCTTGAAAACACTAGGTTTTTGGGCTGTTTTGCCAGGGCGTGATTTTTTCAAAATGTCCGCGCTGATTTTTATTATCACTTGAAAAGTTAGGTTCCTTAAAAGGTGCCCCAAAGCCTTACGCTATTCGTAAGAATATGACGAAATTCGTCAGAACCTTACAAAACGCTTACAAGAGAAAAAGCCTGTGATATAGTATCAACATCAAGTTACAAGTGTATCTATTTAGCCAAAAAAATATCTCCTTTGGAAAGGGCCTGCACCATCTGCGTCTTTACAACACTCTTTGCATGATTTACCCGGCCAGCGGGGTCGGTATCACGCTGGCAGTTTTCGCAGGTGTCCAAAAAGAATACTGTGATCGCAACCATATCTTGAAGAATAGACAGAGCTGCGTTACGCTGGACTGGATTTTCCATCTTGAGGACATGAGTTAGCTCGGCTACAACATGATAGGCCACTTCCATCTCGGCGTCCTTGCCATTTTTTAACAAGGCGGATAACTCCTGCAGCTTATTAGGTAGTTTCTCCCGTTCAATTTCTAAAGATATAGTGTCCTTGACTATTGGCTCAACTTCCCGGATTTCTGTTTCACCACGCAAATATGAGCCGCTAACTTGGAAAAGTCGTTCCAAAGCAGCCATAGCTTTAGAATTGGGCTGTCTCCAGCCGTTTTCATAGCTCTTTATAGCAGATACACTTAATTCAGCTTTTTGCGCCAGCTGCTCCTGTGTTAACCCCATTGCTTTTCTGAGGGATCTAATTCTACAACCGAGAGAGTTATCCATAATATAAGCACCTCCAATTAAGAAGTATACCATTTTCGGGCACGAATGTAAACTTTTTTCTTGACAGACACGAACGTAACTGTTATAATAGAGAAAACAGTCACAAACGCGACCAAAGGAGGAAGAATATGCTGATACCCAAAATAGAAGAAATCCAGCGCCGCCGTGAAGAGGCGGGCCTGTCCAGATGTCAGCTGTCCCAGGCTGCTGGACTCCCTAAAAATGCACTTTCGCGCATTGAATACAGGCAAACAAGATACACCTACCCCATCCGGGCGAGGGCTATAGCGAAAGCACTACATTGTAAGCTTACGGACATCTTTGACGATGTGCCGGGCAAATAAATAGCAGGAGGTTCGGATTATGAACAAAACGGCTAATGAAATGCAGGTATTCCAAAACAGCGAGTTTGGCGAGTTGGGAGTGCTGGAGATTGACGGCAAACCCTACTTCCCTGCAACAACGTGCGCCAAGATACTGGGGTATAGTAATCCTCGGAAAGCCATTCTTGACCACTGCAAAGAGGATGGGGTAACGAAACGTGACGTCATCGACAGCATGGGGAGAACACAGTACGCAAAGTTTATCACCGAGGGCAACCTTTACCGCCTTATCACACACAGCAAGCTACCCGCAGCCGAACGGTTTGAAAAGTGGGTATTTGATGAAGTCCTCCCATCCATCCGCCAGACCGGGAGCTACAGCCAGCCGGGTGCAGCGCAACCCTTTACCATGGAGCAGATGGCACAGTTTGCGGCTGCGGTAGCCGCCCAGGTGGTGACGCAGATTGTACCCGTCATAATTTCCACTGTGAAAGAGGTGGCACAGCCGGTCGAACCCGCGAGGCCGGTACCGTGGGAGCGGGTTTGGAATAGCAACTCCCACCCTGGGCCGAGAAAGGACATTGTAACCCGCCCTCCTGCCACCAAAGGCACCCTGCGTATTGAAACTTTCCCGCTGGATATTGTGCGTGCGGTAGACAGCATGATGGAGCAGATGATGGAGGAGCAGGCGCTGAATTTCAGTGAGATTGCCCGGTACTGCACGGGCCAGGGCTACACGATTTCCAGCCCGTCCGTGCGGCGGTACTATGACAAACACTTCAACCGACACTAAGCCGAAACTGCCCCATGGGGCAGTCCGCAGGGGATGACCGCCCTGCGCTGACGATGGCAGGTTGTACGTCAGGCAAAGGTTAATAAGGTGGTGATAAAGTGGAAACCAGGCTCACGACCAAGGAAGTAGCCGAGCTGGAAAACAAAAACGAGAGAACAATCCGGCGCTGGGCGAAGGATGAAATAATCAAGGCAGAATGCATTTATAATGAGTTTAACTCCCCAGCCTATATGATTCCAATTAGCGAATTATCTGACGATGCTCAAAAGAAATACTTTCGCCAAGTAAAAGGCGGTTTGCCGATAGTGGCTCCCGGTGCAGCTAAAAAGGCGAAACCCTTTGACCACTACTCAGACGGCGAACGCCAGGAGATTATGTGGTGGGAAAAGACGCTTAAGGAGTGGAAAGCCTACCGAGACCGCTATCCAGGCAGCAAGGCCGAGGCCGACAGTACCTTTATAGCCCTTTGCGCTAAGACTGACCCGGAGAATACCTTCTCGGTAGATACATTATACCGCAAAGAGCGCAACTTCCGCAAGCTGGGTTTGGACGGCCTGCTGGACAAGCGCGGCAAGGGCCGCAAAGGGAAAAGCAAGATCACCGAGGAAATGCGGCAGACGTTTTTAAGCTACTACCTGGACGAGGCCCAGCACCCCATCCAAAAGTGCTATGAGTACACCCGGCTGTACTTCCAGGACACGGCCCCGGAGCTGGTGGCGGATATCCCCACCTATTCCACATTCTGGCGCATGGTGCAGAACGATATCCCCGAACCCATGGAAGTGTTGGGCCGCCAAGGTCAAAAGGCTTTCCGCGACCGCTGCGCCCCCTACATACACCGTCTATATGAGGAAATGGCCAGCAATGAGTGGTGGGTGGCGGACAACCACACCTTTGACGTTATCACTCAGGGCGAGAACGGCCAGCTCCATCGTCTGTACCTTACGGCCTTCTTTGAC
Source organism: Acutalibacter caecimuris (assembly GCF_034335085.1). NCBI lineage: Bacteria > Bacillati > Bacillota > Clostridia > Eubacteriales > Acutalibacteraceae > Acutalibacter > Acutalibacter caecimuris. The sequence goes on from NZ_JAWXXJ010000049.1 coordinate 3,834, forward strand.
GCCAGGAGCGGGATATATACTGGGAGCCACGTCACCACGGCCCCCAGCAGCCAGTCCACCCTGGTGGCGCTGCGCAAGGGCATCTTGAAATACGGCATCCCGGAGAATATTTACGTTGACAATGGCCGCGAGTTCCTGACCCACGACATAGGCGGCCTGGGCCACCGAAAGAAGAAACCCAAAAACGGCGAGGAGCGCTTTGAGGTGCCCCCGGTGTTCGAGCGGCTGGGCATCAACATGACAAACGCCATAGTCAAAAACGCCAAGGCAAAAATCATTGAGCGGCGCTTTAGGGACATAAAAGACCACCTTTCCCGCCTGTTCGAGACCTACACGGGCGGCAACGTAGTGGAAAAGCCGGAAAAGCTCAAGGGTGTGCTGAAAAACGGGGAGATACCCCTGGACGCCACCTTTACCGACACGGTGGAGACCCTGCTGGACTGGTATTTCAACCAGCAGCCCTATGGCGGCGAGGTGGCCGCAGACCACGGCAAGCCCCGCCAGCAGGTCTACAATGAGAACCTGCATACCAAGCGGGTGGCCGGGGCCGAGGACTTAAACCTCATGCTCATGCGCAGCGCCAGGGTACAGACGGTAGGCAGGCGTGGGGTGCATCTGGACATCGCGGGCCAGCGGCTGGACTACTGGAACGATGATTTTACCTTTAACTACATGGGCAAAAAGGTGTATTTCCGCTATGACCCGGAGGATTTAAGCGCCGTTCGGGTGTATGACCTGGAGGATCGGTTCATTATGGAGGTGCCGGTAGATAACACAGCGGTGCTTACCTACGGGGCCAGCAAGGAGGAGGTCAAGGCCGCCATGGGCAAGGTGCGGCGGCTGGAGCGCATTACCAAAGAGGCGCTGGAGGCCAGCACGGTGCAGGCTTTTGGCAAGCGCACAGCCCTGGAGCTGGTACTGGAGCAGGCCCTTGATAACAAGACGGCCCGGATCATCCCGGAGGCCCGGCCCAAGGTGCTGGAGCTGCAAAGGCCCAACGAGGAGCCGCTGCTTAAGGCGGTGGGCGGGCCTGACCTGGATGTTATGAATAGAAACGCAATGAAACGAAATGGAGGCTTTGACAATGAGTAAGGTTTACAACAGCGCATTGCAGGCAAGGGTAACGCAGTTTTTGCAGGATAAGCAGATCAGCCAGGCCAAGGCCGCGCCCCTTATGGGTATCAGCCAGACGGCCCTTTCCCAATACCGCCGCAGTATGTACGACAACGGCGATATTTCAGCCCTGGAAAGCAAGCTGGAGGAATTCTTCAAGGCCCAGGACGAACAGGACGCCAGCACGGAAAAGGCCCTGCCCTATAAGCCCATCCAGGACTATATCCCCACCTCCATTTCCGAGGACGTATACAAGCTGATCCGCTATTGCCAGCTGGAAAAGGGTATGGTTATTATACACGGGGACGCAGGCATCGGCAAGACCAAGGGCGCGGAAAAGTTCGTAAGGGACAACCCCACCAGCAGTGTGTACATACAGGCCACCCCCAGCATCGGCACTTTGGGCAACCTCTTAAAGATGCTGGCGAGGGCGCTGCGGGTGCCGGAAAGCCGCAGCAAGCTGGAGCTGGCCCTATCCATCCGGGAAAAGCTGGAGGGCACCAACCGGGTGATCATCATTGACGAGGCCCAGCACCTGCAACTGCGGGCCTTGGAGGAAATACGAACCTGGACAGACCCCAACCCCATCACCGGGCAGCAGGGCGTGGGCATCGCGTTGATCGGCAACACCGAGACCTATACCCGCATGGTGGGCAAGCAGGAGGCCCGGTTCGCCCAGCTGTTCTCCCGTATCCGCATGAACCGCTTTTACAGCACCCACAAGGTCACAGCCGAGGACGTAAAGGCCCTTTTCCCCAAGCTGGCCGAGGAGGGGCAGAAGAAGGAGGCCAGCTTCCTGCACGGCATCTGCCAAAGCAAATGGGGCGTCCGGGGCGCGGTAAACGTCTATAACAACGCCGTAAACAACGAGGATATTACCTATACAGGGCTTTACAACATGGCCCGCAATATGGGTATAGGCGTGGTATAGGGGGGGATCAGCGTGACAGCAGTACTTGTTACAGCAATTATTTGTGCAACCATTATCATCCTTGCCCGTATGGGCAAAGATGAATAGGAGGGGCTTATGATTTTTAAGAGGGCTTTACCGCTGGTTTTGGCGGCATTTGCAGGGCTTTTGAGTGGTATGTATATCCGGCTGGGGTTTGAGATTGTGAAAGGCCGACCGTTTTCCCCAGGCGGAGAGGCGTTGTTCCTCCCCTTGGTGGGGCTGCTGCTCTACCTGGGGTACAGCATAGGCAAGGCGGCGGCCACCCAGCGGGCCGCAGACGCCGCTTATAAGGCCGGATACCGGGACGGCTACCAGCAGGGGTGCGTGGGCAGCCGCAAGGTGGAGGCAGGCCCTGCAGAACCTGCCAGGGCCTCCAATGAATAATTACGGGGCTGTAAGCCCCGCCTTAATGCAGCTGCCTTTTGAGGCAACGGTCGCAAGCCCGTGTAAATGCAGAGCGAGGAAAACAGAAAGGGGCGTGGGAATGGATCTGGAACATACAGCCATCATGCGGCTGCAGGAAGCGGCAAAGCTTAGTAAGTTTTACTACGAAAAACCCCTGCTGCTGACCTACTCTGGCGGCAAAGACAGCGAGGTGTGCCTGGAGCTTTGCAGGCGGGCCGGGGCGCCCTTTGAGGTAATCCATAGCTTGACCACTGCCGATGCGCCCGAAACCGTATACCATGTGCGAAAGGTATTCCGCAGGCTGGAGCTGGAGGGCGTCAAGTGTGAAATACTACATCCCCAGTACAAGGGCCAGCCCGCCTCCATGTGGGCGCTTATCCCCCAAAAGCTTATGCCCCCGACGCGCACAGTGCGGTACTGCTGCCAGGTCTTGAAGGAGGGGCGCGGTAAAAACCGGTGCATAGTACTTGGTGTGCGCAGGGCAGAAAGCCAAAGCCGGTCTGATTCGGGCGTGGCAGAGCTGCACGGAAAATCTAAGAGGGAAAAACAGATATTTGACTTTGACAACGGTGACAAAGGCATTATTGCCCCTTGTCAAATGAAAGCAAAAATCAAAATCCATCCCATTGTGGACTGGACAGACCGGGATGTATGGCAGTTTTTGAGGGATGCAAAAGCGGATATAAACCCTTGTTATGCTATGGGATTTAACCGGGTGGGCTGTATAGGCTGCCCCATGGCCGATAAACTTCGCTGGCGTGAGTTTCGTCATTGGCCCAAGTTTGAAAGCCTGTACCGCAGGGCATTTGCCCGTATGCTGGAGGAACGCAAAGCACAGGGCAAGCCCTGCCAGTGGAAAACCGCCGATGATGTTTTCCGTTGGTGGATGGATGACAAGAACCTGGACGGCCAGCTGGACATATTTGGCAGGGAGGTGGGCGCGGATGGCTTGTAATTGGCCCTATACCTGCAGCAGGTGCAGGAAAGCCGACTGGATACTGGAAACCGGGGAGCGGGCCTGCTGCACCTGCCGGTTTTGGGGACTGGACGTTGACTCCCCTGTTTGCTGGAAGAAAATGCAGATCATGCTGCCCTGCGAGGACTGCGGGGAGTGGGAAAGGAGAGAGCCATGGCGGCAAAGAAACAGAAGCGCATGACCCAGCGCCAGAAGGACAACCCAGGATGGCGAGGCGTACCTGCTGCACTACTACATACAAAAAGGCTGGGATGCGGAAAGGTTTTTAAGCCTTGACCGGGAATCCCGGCTTTTTTATGCCGCCTCTATGGAAAAGGCCCTGGAGGACAGGGCCGCCATGTTCCAGATCGACACGAAAGGAGGGGGTGGCTGATTGGGCGTTATCAAGGGCGCAATCTCCATTAAAGACAATATGTCGGCCACCCTGCGCAGCATACGCCAGGAGCAGAGCGCTTTCCGGCAGGATGTGGCCAAGACCAAGCAGGAGCTGAAAGCCACCTGGGATAAAAAACGCACGGCACGGCTGGACGCTACGGCGGCCCATAAGGCTATGGAGAGCCTAAAGCAAAAGGCCCAGCCTCTAAGAAAGAAAATCGTCATGGCAGCGGCCCTTAAGGACGCTGCCAGCGACAAAATACGCAATGTAAGCAATAAGGTCAAAGGGGTGGGCAAGCTGGTGGCCCGCCCCTTTGTGAAACTCAAGGACGGGGCCACCTCCCTTATAAAGGGCGTGGCCAGCAAGGTAAAGTCTGTAGGCAAGCTGGTGGCCCATGCCACGGTGAAGCTGAAAGACGGGGTGACGGCGGGGCTTTCCAAGATAAAGTCCGGCCTTGCGGCTGTAGGCAAAAACGTGGTGATCCCCGTGACCCTGGCAGCGGCCACTATCACCATGGGGGCCATCAGCCAGGGGGCCAAGCTGGAACAAAGCCTGGGGGGCGTGGATACGCTCTTTAAGGACAGCTCCAGCGTGGTCAAGGCGAACGCCGCCTCGGCTTTCAAAACGGCTGGCCTGTCCGCCAACGAGTACATGGAGCAGGTCACCAGCTTTTCGGCCTCCCTGATTGGCAGCTTAAGCGGGGATACCGCCAAGGCCGCTAGCGGTGCTGCAGGCATATGTGGACAGCGTAAACCGGGAGGACTTCGACCAAGCCCCGGCCCGGGGCGATGAGGGCCGGGAAAGCACCATAAGCTACTACCGCATAGGCGACCTGATTTTTGGCGTGGAGGGCGTGGCCGATATCGTAAGCTATACCCTAAACGGCGGCCTTGCCTCCCTTTCCTGCGGGTATGGGGAATACTTCACCCTGGAGGAGGTGGACATCCATGCCCCTGACGGATGATTTCATGCTGCCCCGCAGGGTGCGGACTATGGAGCAAATGGCCGACCTGCTCCAGGCGGAGGAGGCGGAAATCAACCAGGCCCAGCGAACCATAGACGCTATGGCGGCCCAGCTGGCGGTGTGTACCAGCACTTTCCTCCTGCCCCGGCATGAGCGCATATTCGGCCTGCCGGTCAATACCAGGGAAAGCCTGGAGGTGCGGCGGGCCAGGGTGCTGGCCCGCCTTAACACACGGGGCGTCACTACGGTGCAGGCCATACGGGAGCTGGTGCAGATTATAACGGGCCGGGAGGGGGAAGTCACCGAGCATTTTGCGAGCTATGCCTTTTCTGTGACTGTCCGCCTGCTTTTCCCGGACGCCACCAAAGACCTGGGGGAGCTTATCCGGCAGATAGACGAAATAAAGCCCGCCCACCTGATTTTCGACACCATCGGGGCGGTGCAGCCGGTGGTGCTGGAAAACAAAAACCGGCTGCTGTTTGTAAGCCAGAGCCTGCGGCTGCGGGTGAGCAACCTGGGCGAGGGGGCCATATACCTGGACGGGCGCAGGAGCCTGGACGGCACCTGGCAGCTTGCCCAAAGGTTTACACGGGGCGCGGCCCTTTACAGGCTCCTGCTTTCCATGGGGGCCAGCAACCGCCTTAGCTGCGGGCAGGCCCTGGGCTGGGCTGTGCGGGCCATGGCCCGTATGCAAAACACGGTGGGCCTTGCTTGTGTGCAGGTGTGCCGCTACGGCGCAAACAACCTGGGGATAGAGGAAACCCTCCTAAACGGCAAACGCCCGCTGGACGGCGGGTGGTATCTTGCGGCCTCCTCCAGCAAAGGCGTGGGCCTGTCCCGTTTCCTTTTGGCCTGCAAGGCCGCGAACGGGCAGGACGCCCATGGGGGCGTTACTTTACGGGTACGGGCACAAAGTCTCTGTAAAGGGGCCGTAAAGGCCGTTTATGGGGCCATAGGAAAGAATGTACAGACAGCACGGCAGAGGGGGCTTACAGCCGCCTGCGGGGCCGTGAACGCCCAAAGGGCGGCAGGCTCCGTCACTTCCCGGATAGACCGGGGGCTTGACGGGGCTTTTCATTTGGACGGCGCGAAGAAACTAAATGCTGGGACAATAAGGAGTGAATTATAATGGCAAGCAGCAGCACAAGCGTTATCACCCGCCAGAGGCGCGTTTATCTGGCGCAGATCACCAGGGGGGCCATTGAGACCATCCCCAAGATTACCCATATCGCCTTTGGTGACGGGGGTATCGGCGAGGACGGCCAGCC
>NZ_JAWXXJ010000050.1:0-9129 GCF_034335085.1 Acutalibacter caecimuris
CGATTCAACTGGATTAAGGCGGGGAAGATTAGCCCCGGCGCGTTCTATGCTTGGAGCGCCACAGCGAAGGGTAAGCGGGACGAGTGCGCTGATGGTAAAATAACCTTTGAGGAGTTTAAAGAGTGGCTGAGTGAATTCTAATTTCTGACCGACGTATTCTTTGTTTAGTGGCGCAAATTATTATGGGTTTTACCTGGATTTTACACAGAGCCCCTTTTGAGTTTTACAATGATCCCCTATCATTAAAGCATAAAACTGAAAGGGGAAATTCACATGAAGAAAATCACCACACTTGCACTGGCGGCCCTGACCGCCGCCACCATTCTCACCGGCTGCACCCAGAAAACCGCCGGTACTGTCTCCACAGACGGCTCCACCTCCATGGAGAAGGTCATCGGCGCGCTGGGAGAATCCTTCCAGGAGCAGAATGAAGGCGCCGCCTTCACCTACAACCCCACCGGCTCCGGCTCTGGCATCCAGGCCGTTATGGAGGGGCGTTGTGACATCGGCCTTTCCAGCCGGGAGCTGAAGGAGGAGGAAGCCTCCCAGGGCCTGACCGCCACGGTGCTGGCCTATGACGGTATTGCCGTTATCGTCAACCCGGAGAATCCTGTGGCAGACCTGGACACGGAGACTATTGCTAAGCTCTACACCGGGGAGATCGAGAACTGGAAGGACGCGGGCGGCAATGACGCGCCCGTGGTGCTCATCGGCCGTGAGGCGGGCAGCGGCACCCGGGACGGCTTTGAATCCATCACCGGCACCGAGGAGAAATGCCAGTACCGCCAGGAACTGACCTCTACCGGCGACGTGATCACCGCCGTGGCTCAGAACCCGGACGCCATCGGATACGCTTCCCTGGCCTCGGTGAAGGACAGTGTCCGGGCCATTACGGTAAACGGCGTGGCTCCCACAGAAGATACCGTGAAGGACGGCAGCTACGTTATCCAGCGCCCCTTTATTTTGGTGACGAAAACCGGGGAAGAGCTTTCCGAAACGGCCCAGGCTTTCTTCGACTTCGCCACCTCCGCCGACGCGGCCCCGCTGATTTCCGGCGCGGGCGCGGTCCCGGCCAACTGAGGGCCGCCCTATGGAAAACATACAGACCTCCCGCGCACAGCTTAGGCGGAGGCCCCGGGTCTGCCGGCAGTTTACAGAGCGGTTTTTCCACGGATTGTTCCTCATGCTTGGCCTTTTCACAGTAGGCTGTGTGCTACTCATCACCATCTTTCTGGTACTGTCCGGCATACCGGCCATCCGAGATATCGGCCTGTTCGACTTCCTGCTGGGAGACACCTGGGAGTCCACCGCCCAGGACCCTAAGTTCGGCATTTTACCCTTCATCCTCACCAGCGTATACGGCACGGCGGGGGCCACCCTGTTCGGGGTGCCGGTGGGATTCTTCACGGCGGTGTACCTTGCGAAGCTGGCCCCGCTCAGAGTGAAGTCCGTAGTAGGGAGCGCGGTCAGCCTGCTGGCGGGCATCCCTTCGGTGGTGTACGGCCTGGTGGGTATGCTGATTCTGGTGCCGGGAATCCGCACACTGTTCCATGTCCCGGACGGGGCAAGTCTGCTGGCGGCGATTATCGTGCTGGCGGTCATGATACTGCCTTCTATTATAAAAGTATCAGTGACAGCGCTTGAGGCTGTTCCCCACGAATATGAGGAGGCCTCCCTGGCCCTGGGTGCCACTCCTGTAGAAACATACTTTAAGGTAACGGCTCCCGCCGCCAAAAGCGGCATCGCGGCGGCGGTAGTGCTGGGGGTTGGCCGGGCCATCGGCGAGGCTATGGCCGTGATGATGGTCTCCGGCAACGTGCCCAACATGCCCTCCATCTTCGGGAGCGTGCGCTTTCTCACCACTGCAGTTGCCAGCGAGATGTCCTACTCCAGCCCAGGGAGCCTGCAAAGAGAGGCGCTGTTCTCCATCGCCCTGGTGCTGTACCTGTTCATCCTGCTGATAAACGCCGCGCTGAACTTTTTCCTCAAGCGGAGCAAGGAGGGCTGACATGAGACGAAAAGCATACTCCTTCGCCATGTGCGGCCTTATGGCCCTCTCCGTTGCCATAACTTGCGGCTTCGCACTGTTCATCATCCTCTATGTACTCTGCAAGGGCCTGCCCAACATCACCTGGCAGCTGCTCTCCACCAGCCCCAGCATACTGAACGACCGTATCGGTATCCTGCCGGACATCCTCAATACCCTCTACCTTATCTTAGCAGCCCTCGCCGTTGTGCTGCCCCTGGGGGTGGGAGCGGCTGTGTACCTGACCGAATACGCGTCCAGCAAAAGGCTGGTGTCCGTCATCGAGTACGCCGCCGAGACCCTCTCGGGCATACCTTCCATCATCTACGGCTTCGTGGGCATGATGCTTTTTGCCGGGACCTTCGGCACCTCCCTGCTAGCAGGGGCGCTGACTTTGGTCATCATGAACCTGCCCACTGTCATGCGCACGGCCCAGGAGAGCCTGAAGACCGTCCCACAAAGCTACCGCGAGGGGGCGTTCGGCCTGGGCGCGGGCAAGTGGCGGGTGGTGCGCACGGTGGTGCTGCCCGGGTGCGTGGACGGCGTGATTGCCGGCTGCATACTGTCCGTGGGGCGTATTCTGGGCGAGTCGGCGGCGCTGCTCTTCACTGCCGGGTTTGCCCATGTACTCAACGGCTTCTTCACCGGGCTGGGCAGCTCCGGGGCCTCCCTGACGGTTGCCATGTACGTCTACGCCAAAGACCGGGGCGAGTTTGAAGCGGCCTTTGCCATCGCGGCAATTCTGCTAGTGCTGACCCTGCTGGTCAACCTCTGTGCCGCTCTGGCAGGCTGGTATTTCAAGAAAAGGAGGGCATGAGCCAATGGAGGAAATTATCACCGCAAAAGACCTCTGTTTATGGTATAGCAGCACCCAGGCGCTGAAAAATGTGAGCATTCCCATCTATGAGAACAGCATCACCGCCTTTATCGGCCCGTCCGGCTGTGGAAAGTCCACATTTCTCAAGACCTTGAACCGCATGAACGACCTGGTCCCCGGGGTGAAGATAACCGGCGAGCTGAGGTATGGGGGTAAAAATATCTATGGGCCCGACGTGGACGTAAACGGGCTCCGCCGGGAGATAGGCATGGTGTTCCAGAAACCGAACCCCTTCCCTATGAGCATTTACGACAACATCGCCTACGGCCCCCGCACCCACGGGGTCAAAAGCCGGGCCAAGCTGGACGATATCGTGGAGCGTTCCCTCCGGGGCGCGGCCATCTGGGACGAAGTGAAGGATAGGCTGAAAAAGAACGCCCTGGGCCTCTCCGGGGGCCAGCAGCAGAGGCTGTGCATCGCCCGGGCCCTGGCCGTGGAGCCAAAGGTGCTGCTCATGGACGAGCCCACCAGTGCCCTGGATCCCATCTCCACCGGGAAGATAGAGGAGCTTACAATGCAGCTCAGGGAGAAGTACACAATCGTCATGGTGACCCACAATATGCAGCAGGCGGTGCGGGTCTCAGACTACACGGCGTTCTTCCTGCTGGGGGAGCTGGTGGAGTTCGGCGGCACGGAGAAGCTTTTCTCCCGGCCGGAGCAGAAAAAGACGGAAGAATACATTACGGGGAGGTTTGGATGATGAGGAACCGGTTCGATGAACAGCTTGCCCGGATGAACAGGGAGCTGATACAGATGGGCGCGCTGTGTGAGGAGGCCATCTCCCTGGCTTCCAGGGCCTTGGACGAGGGAAGCCGGGAGCACGCGGAAAAGGTGGCCGCCATCGCCGCCGAGACGGACCAGATGGAGCGGGACATCGAGAGCCTGTGCTTAAAGCTCCTCTTACAACAGCAGCCGGTGGCGAGAGATTTGAGGCAGATATCCGCCGCGCTGAAGATTATCACGGATATGGAGCGCATCGGCGACCAAGCCGAGGACATTGCCGAGATCGTCCTCATCCTGATAGACGAGGGCCACGCCCCGGAGCGCATGGAGCATATCCACGAGATGACCCGCTCGGCGGTGAAAATGGTGACCGACAGCGTAGACGCCTATGTGTCAAGGGACACGGCCCTTGCGGCGTCTGTCATTGCCGGCGACGACCTGCTGGACGATTACTTCAAACGGGTCAGGCGCTCGCTGATCAAGCGGATAGCCCGGGAGCCCTCGGAGGGGGAATACGCCCTGGACCTGATGATGATAGACAAGTACCTGGAGCGCATCGGCGACCATGCAGTGAACATTGCCCAGTGGGTGATATTCTCCGTGACAGGGGAGAAAGACCTGGCCCCGGCTTGCGAAGAGAAAAGGGATGTGGTACAATAGACCGGCGAAGGAGGGGAGCATTATGATATACTGTGTGGAAGACGACGACGGCATAAGGGGGCTGATGAGCTATGCCCTTACAGCCGCCGGGTTTGAGGTCAGGGGCTTTCCCGACAGCGGCGGCCTGTTTGAGGCCATTCGGAGCGAGCCGCCCCAGCTGATCCTCCTGGACATCATGCTGCCCGGGGAGGACGGGCTGTCCATCCTGAAAAGGCTCCGCGCCCATACCGCCACCGCCGGGATTCCGGTTATCATGGCCACGGCAAAGGGTACGGAATACGACAAGGTCACGGGCCTTGATATGGGCGCGGACGACTATATTGCAAAGCCTTTCGGCATGACGGAGATGGTGTCGAGAGTGAAGGCCGTACTCCGGCGCTGCGCCCCCAAAGAGGAGAACATCGTCGAGGCGGGCGGCCTTCGGATGAATACCGGGGAGCGCACCGTAACGGCGGACGGCGGGCGGGTGGACCTGACCTATAAGGAGTTCGAGCTGCTGAGGCTGTTCCTGTCCCGACCCGGGATGGTGTTCACCCGGGAGCAGCTCCTTGCTGAGGTCTGGGACGTGGAGTACGCCGGGGAGACCCGGACGGTTGACATGCACATCAAGACCCTGCGGCAGAAGCTGGGAAAGTCCGGCTCCATGATAAAGACCGTGCGAAGCGTCGGCTACCGTCTGGAGGCGTCAGAATGACTAAGCGGATTTTTCACTCCATTTTGGCGGTGTCGGCGGCGGTGCTGCTGGCAAACATCATCATTGTGATGGGTTGCCTATACCAGTACTACCGGGACATTGAGGAAAGCCAGCTGGCGGACGAGCTGTACCTTGCGGCCCAGGGGGTTGAGAAAGGCGGAAGGGACTATCTTGAGGGCATAGACAGCAAAAGCTACCGCCTGACATGGGTCTCCCCGGATGGGACGGTGCTCTTCGACACGGCTGAGGACTATAGAAAGCTGGGCAATCACGGAAACCGGGAGGAAATACAGGAGGCGCTTCTGGGCGGCGAGGGCGAGAGCTCCCGCTTTTCCGGCACCATGACCGAGGAGACCTTCTACCGGGCCCGCAAGCTGAGCGACGGCACGGTGCTGAGGATTTCCGTCAGCCGGGCTACCATGTTCACCCTGGTGATGGCCATGCTCCAACCCATGACGATTGTGGGCATACTGGCTGTGGTGTTTTCGGCCCTGCTGGCCCATAGGCTTGCAAAGCGCATTGTCCGGCCGCTGAACCGGCTGGACCTGGACAGGCCACTTGAGAACGAGACCTATGAGGAGCTGGCCCCGCTGCTCAAAAAGATACACCGCCAGCGGCTGCAGATATCGGAGCAAATGCAGAGCCTGAAAAAGCGGGCCGATGAGTTCGTGCAGATAACCTCCCACATGAACGAGGGGCTGGTCCTGCTGGACAGGGACGGCAAAATCGTCAGCATGAACCCGGCGGCAAAGACTATTTTCCATACGGACAGCTCCTGCCTGGGGCAGGATTTCCTGCTTGTTGACCACAGCCATGCCATCAGCGCGGCGCTGGAAGAGGCTGCCGGGCAGGGGCACAGCGAGCTCAGAATGGAGCGGGACGGCAGGGAGTACCAGCTTGACCTGAGCCGCATACAAACTGACGGAGCGCCTGCCGGAACGGTCCTGCTGGCTTTCGATGTGACCGAGCAGGCGGAGGCTGAGCGGATGCGCCGGGAGTTCGCCGCAAATGTGTCCCACGAGCTGAAAACGCCCCTGCAGGTCATCACCGGCAGCGCGGAGATGCTGGAGGACGGCACGGTAAAGCCCCAGGACGCGCCGGAGTTTATCCATCTCATCCGCACCGAGTCGGCCCGAATGATGTCCCTGGTGGAGGATATCATCCACCTGTCCCGGCTGGACGAGGGAGCCCCCGCCGGTATGGAGCCGGTCGACCTGTACGAGACTGCCCGGGCGGCGGTCGCGGCGTTAGAGGGCAGGGCAAAGGAGAAGAATGTTGCTCTGTCTGTCAGCGGGGAGCCGGCCATCGTTATGGGGGTGCCGGGGTATCTCTATGAGATGGTCTATAATCTATGCGACAACGCTATCAAGTACAATGTGGACGGTGGCAGTGTGGAGATGAGCGTCACAAAAAATGGAGACAGCACAGTGCTGACCGTGAAGGATACAGGCATCGGCATACCGAAAGAGTATCAGGCGCGGGTGTTCGAGCGGTTCTTCCGGGTAGATAAGAGCCGGTCAAAGGCCTCGGGCGGCACAGGGCTGGGGCTGTCTATTGTGAAGCATATAGCGGGGATCCATGGGGCGGCGGTCAGGCTGTCCAGCGGGGTCGGGGAGGGGACTCTGGTTTCGATTGTGTTTTGAGCGCGAAAAACAGCTTTTCTTTGTTTTGCGGCGCAAATTTTGAGGGCGGTTCTATGTCTTTATGCCCGTGCCTTTGCTTTGAGTTTTGGCTCTTGACCCACACCCTGACCCACACGCGGAAAAACTGTGTGGAAACAGTGGGTGGAATACCGTTATAGACCACCCATATTGGTACAAAAAACGCCCAAACAGTGCCGGATAGCACCGCTTGGACACATCTCAGTGTGTTGGTAAGGATGAGGTCTCCAGTTCGAATCTGGATAGCAGCTCCACAAAACCCCCGTAAGACTGCGGTCTGCGGGGTTTTTGTTTTGTCCAATGGGCTTTCAAAATTGGGCTTGACCCACACCCTGACCCACATACGGAAATGAGCGAAAACGGCTGGAAACTTCCGGAGAGGAAGTCCCAGCCGTTTTGCGGTTCTTGACCCACTTTTATCTGACCTGGTTCATAAAATTCCCAATCTTCTCAGCAGCCTGTTCCTGCTTTTGTCGGGTGGCGTGGGTGTAGGTTCTCAGCGTAAAGCCTGCGTCATAGTGGCCGAGCATAGAGGAGACGGTTTTTACATCTATGCCGTTTTGGAGTGCTGTCGTAGCAAATGTGTGACGCAACTCATGAAATTTTAGATGACCTAATCCGGCGCTTTTTAATATTTTCTTGTGAAGGTTCACTATGGAGTCCGGGTGGTACATCTCGCTTGTTTTAGGTGATGGGAACATATAGGGATTGGTAGGGTGTTTGCTATGTTCCACGGTCAGTAGCTCGACCGCCTCCTGCGGTATGGACACCAGCCGTACTGAATTCTCTGTTTTGGGCCTTGACAGCACCAACTCTCCGTTTGGGTTACGCACATACTGCTTACTCACCGAGATTGTTTTGTTTTCCGCATCCAAGTCAGACCAGAGGAGAGCAGTCAGCTCCCCCTTCCGCAAACCGCTGACCAGTTCCAGGAAGAACATTGGCAGGAGACCGTACTCATCTGCCGCCTTGAGGTAGGCGCTAATGTCCTCCGGCTGCAAAATGTTCATTTCTACCTTACGGGCCTTTGGAGCGATACAGTCCTCTGTGGGGTTCCGCACGATCAGTCGTTCTTTCACTGCCCGGTCGAAGGCGCTGTGGAGCATCAGGTGCAGGCTGCGGACTGTGGTGCTGCTCAACCCATTGCCGCCCTTTTTGGTGGGCCGTACCCGGCCGTTCTCCTGCAAGTCCTTGTAGAGCTTTTGTAGGTCATGGGCGGTCAGCTTTGCAAGTTTTATGCCGCCGATTCGAGGCACCGTGTAGATGTCCATCATCATTTTATACCGCTCTGCCGTGGCCAGGCGGATGTTGGGCTGGGCGTAGATTTCATACCACTCTGCAAGCCACGTCGCAACCGTGTAGTCATCCATGCGGGCCACGTCCAAATCTTTAGTGCTGTCTATCGCCCGGGCCAGCTTTTCCTTGACCTCAGCCTGGGTTTTTCCAAGCACGTTTTTGATGATGCGCTTACCGGTGGCGGGGTCGTAGCCTGCCGTGTAACGTCCTTCCCAGCGACCATCCTTGCGCTTGCGTATGTTTCCCTCACCGTTTGCTCTCTTTTTTGCCATATCTTGGCCCCCTTTCTGACTACCAACACTACCACATAGTACCTACCTATGTCCACTGACATTTTTCTTACTTTTTCTGGTTTTGCCCAAAACCGTCTTCTTTGTTTTGCGCCGCAAATTTTGAGGGCTTACATCCTCATGGAATACCCCTCATCATCTATATCCTGACGGATGCCACGCTCCGTTTTCAACCCATGCGCCTCCTTCTTCTGCTCGATTTTACTTCTGAGCTTGCTGTCTATCTGAGTGTTAAGCCGAGCAATTTTCTTGTCATAACTCTTGGAGATTATCTTGCACAGCGCGCCGACCACCGACCTCATTGCTGACCCTACATCATAATTTTGGGTAGGCTCCGCATCCATAATCTTCATCACCAGTGTCGCGCTCCGCACGATTATGTTCTTAATGCTTCGAAACTCAGGGTTATCTTCCAGAGGAATATCCGGCTCTTTCTTCTCAAAATACAGTGATAATTTCTCTCGGTTGACCTTATTCCACTCTGAGTTCAGCCGTGCAATGTCCCTGTCCTTTCTAAGCTCCACCACAATTTTGTTGACGGTATCCTTTACATCTTTCGGCAGATAGCCATACTGCTTGCGGCCTTTGCAGGTCTTCAGCTGAGATACCAGCTTCAGAAACAGCATCTCAATCTCAGTGGTCGGTGTATATGACTCACGGATTTTTGCAAACAATTTCTCAATTTCTTCCCGGCTCTCCTTCTTCAGCCGGTCACGGAGGTCTGTTTCCATCGTGAACAGCTTGTACTGCTCCATCCGAAAGATGTCGTTACCCAGCGCACTTCGCAGTTCATCGATCCCTTTTTTCGTCAGCCAGCCCTGCTTTGCGTCCTTGGAATAGACCAGCAAGCGCATATGAGGGTGGTGTGCGGTGCTGTGAAATGCACCGTACCACTCCAGATT
>NZ_JAWXXJ010000051.1:0-8723 GCF_034335085.1 Acutalibacter caecimuris
TTGGAGAGGTATTGCCACTCGTTATGCCAAAACCTCGGATGCTTTTATCGCCGCGGTACACGTCCGTTGTATCGCCATTTGGGCTGCTATCCGTACTTAATTCGTGTAGACACTATCTACGGAAAATCGGTTCTGTTTTCCTCTCACATATTGGAAATTTGTGAGAACCTATGTGATAAAATCGTCATTATGCAAGCTGGCATGATTAAGAAAACAATCAAACTTCGAGATAACCCTTCCGAAACTTCTTTAGAGGATATTTATATGGAGGTGGTTAATGATGTACCGGTGGGCAAAGATCTTTCAATTAAGCAAAGCAATCAGTAAGATCAATTTTAGCTTTTTGAACTTCCGATACAAATTAAAAGAACGCCCTGACGCCTACGTTATTGTGCTGAGTTGCTTTGTTTTAAGTATTATAGGCGTGTTCTATTACTACTATTTCCAAATGCTGGGACAGCTTTATGATGGACTTTCCGAGTTGGGGCTGGGAGCATTGTTTTGTCGGCTTGCACTGTTTGTGGTGGCAATGATACTTTCAATCGCGAGCGCCTTCCTGCTGGTCAATGTTTTCTGCTTTTCAAAGGATACAGAACACTTGTTGCTATTTCCTGTGAGGCCATGCGACATTTTTACAGGCAAGTACATTACCGTAATCTTGTTTTGCTATGGGATTGAAATTTTACTGCTGCTTCCCGTGTGTATAATTCAAACACAATACATGGGAGAAACTTCTGCAATAATCACATACATCTCTGCGGCAGCAATACTTCCTCATGTTGTTGTGTTCCCTTTGGCGGTTCTTGTGACAATATGCTTGAAATTTGCCATGCTTCTGAAACGCATGAGGACACTGCTGGTGGTTGCAGGAATCATAGTGTATTTTGCGGGCGGCATGATTGGCAGTCTATTATCCAATGGACAAATAGATGAAAAACGAGACTTATTGAACTGGGTTAATGATTTCATTGTACCATTCCCATTCTATAATCAGTATATCGGTTTTCACCCCGCACTAAAACTGCTCTGCATGATACTTGTTGCGGTATTTATCGGTGGCTATTACTATTTGAGCTATCTTGTAATCGGAAAGAAATATGCCATCTATGATAAAGAGGGACGGATTCGCCTAACGGCGACGAAATTCAACTCATTGCCAAAGCTGAGAAGTTATTTTAAGAAAGAGTATCAGACTTTTTTCCGTAATCCAGTATATGTCATAAATGGATTGTTTGGGATTTTTATTACCCCTTTTTTACTGCCGCTGTCTTTCCGGATCAGCGCAACTGCAGAAAGTATAGAACAAATAAGACTTTTGGTATCTGCCCCGGAATTTTCCTTCTATGCGGTATTATTTGCGATTGCGGTCATAGTCCTTACATCCACAATCAATGTAGTGGCTTCCAGCAGTTTTTCCAGAGAGGGCGCAAGTTTCTGGATAGCGAAGATTATTCCGTATCCATTAAAGCAGCAAGCGTTTGTGAAAGCCCTGTTTTCTACAAGTATCTCGATGATGGGGATTATCATAAATTGCTTCATATTTAAGGCTTACTTTCACTATGGCCTTATCCAGATTGGAGTAATTGCTCTTGTTGGCATATCATTTGCAGCATTATGGAACTTGATCGGAGTATGGATCGACATGAAGCGGCCCAAATTGGAATGGACAAATGAAACAGAAGCGATTAAGCAGAATGTTAATGTGGTTTTATCCATTTTGCTTTGCATCGCAATTTCAATAGGATATATATTTGCGGTTGCAAAAATGCTTCAGAATGGATTCCCTGCCGGGGGCGTTATAACCTTTCTGTTGTGCAGTGTATGTATTCTAATTTTACTTGTGTGTAAAGGAATTGCTTCATATCAAGAGTAATTGTCTTTCAAAATATGTCAATCAATCAAAAGGAGGAAGAAGCTATGAGTAAGAAGAACTTGATCCCTGTGGTGCTATTGATCGGAGCCTTTGTCATTTTGTTTGTGGCAACATTTTTTCTTCCAGACAAGATACCTTTCCATTTTGATGCAAATGGTGAGGCAGGATGGTATGCAAGCAAGTATTTTATTCTGCTGCTTACGCCGGTTCCGTATTTGATTTACCATCAATTCACGCGCAAGAAAAAATGAATACAGTATTATTGAGAAAGGAGATTCATTTAGATGACTACTGTATTCAAAGCTCTATCTGATGATACCAGACGACAAATCCTAAAGTTGCTTGCGAATGGTGATATGACAGCGAAAGAAATTTCTGAAAACTTTACAATTTCAAAGCCTGCCATATCAAAGCATCTTGACATTTTGAAAGAAGCAAGGTTAGTGACAAGCGAACGGACGGGGATGTCCGTTACTTATTCCCTGAATGTTTCTGTATTGCAAACAACTTTAGGCGCATTTTTAGATTTTTTTGATACGAATAAATCGACAGGAAAAGAGGGAAATGACAATGAAACTATATAGAAGCCTGAATATGATATTCTTGATTATATTCATCATAGGGACGGTTCTGTGCTTTAAGTACCTTCCCAGTGAAATCCCTTTGTTCATGCAAAGCCCTTCCCGCTGGGTTTTTATCGGGATTTGTTTCGTTCTTTTGTTGGCGTTAGCTATTGTGGCATTTTTCCCTCATAAAATCTCCAAAAGCGATAACAAAGTGAGAAATGATGTTACTCTGACTGCGATTAACCTCTTGGGGCTTGGAATTTTTCTTTTCTATTTTGTCACGGTAGCTAAATACTGTGGTTTGCAGATGAATTACATGAAAGGCATAGTGCTTATCGTGGGAGGCTTAATGGTATTGGTCGGGAATTTGTTACCACAAATGCCTTATCGTAGCTGTATTGGGTTCAAATTGCCTTGGATTTTAAAGGATAAACTATGCTGGCAAAAAACGCATCGGTTTGCCGGATACACGGCAATTCCTTTTGGGATTATTCAGTGTTTACTTATCATACTTGCAAGGTTATCACAAAGAAAAGCCGCCCAAAAGGAATTGGACGGCTTTTTTCATTCCCCGATAGCGCGGGGGAGCTTGGGGAACACCACCAGCTCGAAATTGTCAAACGGGCCATTCTTCCCGGAGCGGGAGAGTTTGACATACTCGGCCCGTTCGATAACCTCCTTAAGCATTTCATTCTTGGCCTGCGCGGAGGGCAGGGCGGCGTAGACCTCAAGCAGCTTTTCGACCTTTGGGACGATGTTTTTTCGGCTGGCGGCGCGGGCCTCGTCCTCCACCAGTTCGGCGGCCAGAGCCTCGGCGCTCTCTTGGGCGGCGCTGATGCGCTCGGAGATAGACCGGGAGCGGGCGAGGAACGTGTCGGTATCGTAGACACCCTGCTCCAACAGATCGTGGGTGCGGGAAAGCTGCTTGCGCAGCGTCTCCACCTCGGCCTGCGCTTTGCGGATAGACTTCTCTTTGAGGTCGATAAGAGCCTGCTCCTCCGCAGGGAGGCAGTCAGACCATTCGAGGCGGTAGTCGTCGAGCCAACGGGAGAGGGCTTGCAGCAGGCGCTCCTCCACGATCTCGTACTTGGAGCCGATGTTGTCGCAAACGCGGCTCGGACACAGGAGCATACCGCCGTAGGCATTGGGCCGGAGCGTCATGTTGCGGCCACACTTCCCGCAGACCAGCAGCCCGGCCAGAGGATTTTTCACGATGTTCTCGGACTGGACGGGTGGCGGCCCCTTTTGGGCTATGAGGTCTTGGGCGGCGAGGAACACAGCCTCGTCTACGATGGCGGGGTGCAGGCCGTCCACGAAGATTTGCTCCTCCGGCGGGGCGGTGTACCGCTCCACCCGGACGGCGCTGTTGATGATACGCTTTTTGGACTTGTGGACATTCCAGCGGATTTTGCCGATGTAGACAGGGTTTTGGAGAATGGACTGAACCGTGGTGCTGCTCCAATAGAGCGCAGACCCCGGAGGGGTAACGCCCATTTTGTCGAGGCGCAGCGCCAGCGAGTAGGTGCCAGCCCGTTTGACAGAGCCGACGTCCCCCTCCTCGCCGGAGGTGTAGAGCCGGAAGATAAAGCGGACAATATCGGCCTCGGCCTCCACCGGGCGCAGCGTCCAGCCCTTGTCGTTCGGCACCCGGACGCGCTCGTAGCCATAGGGGGCCACGCCGGACACCCATTTCCCCTCTTTGGCGGAGGCAAGGCGGCCGCGCTGCAAGCGGCGGTTGATGGTCTTATACTCCCGGCGGGACATGAAAAGGCCAAACTCGAAATACTCCTCGTCGTACTCGTTGTTTGGGTCGTAGACCTTGAGGGGGGTTACGATTTTGGTGCCGGAATACTTGAACGTCTGCGCCATAATCCCTTGGTCGATGGTATCACCACGGGCCAGCCGCTCCACCTCGACGACGAGAACACCCTCCCACAGCCCTTGCTCCACCTCTTGGAGGAGCTGCTGCATGACAGGCCGGGCGGCGATCGTCTCGCCGGAGACGACCTCCCGGTAAATCTGGGTGACGTTGTAGGGGCCGCGCCGGGCAACTTCCAGCAGGAGCTTTTCGTGGCGGGCCAGCGTTTCGCCCTCTCCATGGGCCTCGGCCTCCATGTCGGCGCGGGACTTGCGCAGGTAGATACAGTACGGTTGCATGGGTATCACCTCCACGGAAAACGCCCCTCACGGGGAGGGGCGGAAATCCACATAGATCACATTGCCGACTTTTCGGACGACCCGGCCCCCGCGTCTTTCTTTAGCCGAAACGCGATCTCCATATCCGCCTGCATGAGCTTGTCCAGCAGGGCGCAGACCTCATTCTTGAGCTGGCTCTGCATAGCCATCAGCTCGGAGAGGGCCAGCGGGTCGGTGATGGCCCCGCCAGAGGCCTCCACAGCCTTGCGGATACCAGCCCGGAGGGATTGGAGGGTTTGGAACAGCTCTTGATAGACTTGCAGGCGCTCCGGGCGGGAGAGCTGCATATCCCGGCCCAGCAGCAGGTAAAAGCTGTCAAAGCACTTGGCAACGACGGGGCGCAGCTCCGCAGACATGGCCTTGAAGTGGCGCTCGAAATTGCCCCGGTCGTTATAGAAAACCTGCTCGACGTTATTTCTCTCGTCAGAGAGGCCCAGCAGGTAGTCGGTGGACACACCGAAATACTCCGCAAAGAGACAGAGCACGTCAAAGGGTGGCTCTTTGTCCTCGATTTCATAGCCGGAGACGGCGGAGCGGGTTTTGTTTACGATTTGGGCCAGCTCCTCTTGCGATAGGCCGCGCTCTTTGCGCAGGGAGATCAGGCGGGTGGAAAACTTTTGCATGGATAAGCACCTCCAAAAAATTATTATAGCAGATTTGCCCCGGTTTGAGTAGAGTTTGCCCCTAAAAGCGTCATTAGAAAAATAAATTTCTTTAAAAGTGTTGACTTTGCCCCAAATAGGAACTATAATAGGGGATAGATGACGCTGATAGAGACAAACAGAAAGGAGACATTAGCATGAGAGCCAAGTTACAGCGATTACGCGAGGCCAACGGTTACACCCAGCAGGCGTTCAGCAGCGCGGTCGGGACGAGCCGCAGCCACTATTCGCAGATCGAGACAGGAGAGAAACAGCCGTCCTTGCGTCTGGCCCTGCGTATCAAGCGGGCGCTGAACTACTACGGGGACGACATCTTCGACAACAGCTTTCCCGTGCGTCGCTAAATTTTTTTACCAGCGAATGACGCTGATGGAGACGCAAAAGGCACAGGAACCGCAAAGCGTCGTCGCTGTAAGCGTCAAACTCTTTTCTCGACCTGTAATAATTTTACCGCAGAGGGAGGTGAAAATAAATGGCGAGGCAAGCCACAAAAGCCTGCGGTAATAGGTATTTCGAGGCACGAATGAGGGCGGCAAAGTGGAACGAAAAGCTCTCTACGAGGGCGGGAGCCATCGACTACCTCCCCGGCGTGACGGAGGACAGCCTCAAGAAATACGAGCTGGACATCACAAGGCCGCCAAACATCGTCGTGGCGCTCATGGCGGACGCATACAACGAGCCGGAGCTGCGAGCGTGGTATTGCGTCAACGAGTGTCCGCTGGGCCGCGATTGCCGGGAGATACCCCAAATGCCAGCGGAGCGGGCGCTCATACGGCTACAAAACTCGGTCTACGAGATGGAGCAGCTTATAATGATACTTTCTCACGACCCGTCAAAGACTTGGGGGGAGTCCCTTCTGTGTTCGTTAGCTCTGGCGAAGCGACGGCACAAGCAGGGCTATGATGCGGTAAAGCTGGCCGCAGCCTGTGGCATCCCCGGCCCGGAAAAGGGCCTGCCGGGGGGCGTGGCAAATACGGCAAGCTACTAAGAAAACATCCATGCCATTGTTTTGATTTTCGAGTAGCGGCATGGATTCTTATAAAATCGAAATCAGATACCATGAGGCCGGGCCGCTCTTTTTGTGTGTCCGGCCTTATTCATGTGATTTTGATGATCCAGTATGAAAAGAAAGGAGCTGTTGTTATGACTCAAACACTGGCCTATACGGTCATACATACCCCGGAAGCAGACAGACTTGCCGACATCCGGGATGTATCTGTCAATAAGGACCTGCCGCGGGAAGAAAGGATTGCCGAGTTTGTCCGGCAGATCCGGGACCCGTATCATTTCAAATGCGGTGGATTTGTTGTCAGGGCAAGTTTTTCCCAGGGAGGCGCTACCCTGGAAGAATGCCTCCGCGGAATCCTACGCTGAAAATTATTGATATTTTTTATTTTGGGGGCTGATTTTTCCCGCATGGAGCGTTATAATAAACATGGAAAAGGAATTGAATACCGATACGCAGACTGCACTCCTTGAATTGCGGGATTTTTCCGTGATGAAAGGAGTGTTTTTCTATGCAGGTTTATAAAGCTGCCAAATACATCCGCTTATCTTACACGGATGACAAATCAAACGAAAGCAACAGTGTAGGCAACCAGCGAAAGCTGATCGAAGATTTCGTGAGCCGCCACCCGGAGATCGAGCTGGTTTCCGAAAAGGTAGACGATGGGTACAGCGGGGTTATCTTTGACCGTCCGGCTTTTAAAGAAATGATGGATGACATCATGGAGGGAAAGATCAACTGTGTCATCGTCAAAGACCTTTCCCGTCTTGGCCGTGAGTATATTGAGACTGGCCGCTATATGCGCCGTGTCTTTCCGGCCTATGGCGTGAGGTTTATTGCCATCAATGACAATATTGATACTCTCAATGAGAGCGCAGGCGATGACCTGACTGTATCAGTAAAGAACATTATGAATGAAGCCTACGCACGGGATATTTCCATCAAAACGAGAAGTTCCCTGGAAACTAAGCGTAAGAATGGGGATTTCGTTGGAGCTTTCCCGGTTTACGGCTATCGTAAATCCGAAGATAACCATAATCTTCTTGTGGTAGACGAATATGCTGCCCAGGTGGTGCGGAGCATTTTCAGGATGCGCCTGGAAGGATTCAGCCCCTACGCCATCGCGAATGAGCTGAACCGGCTGGGTACGCTCTCTCCTTTGGTATATAAAAAGTATTATGGCCTTCCCCATGCCAAGAAAGGCTATACAGACCGGAAGGATTGCCGGTGGTCGGCCAATACCGTCACCCGGATCTTGCAGGATGAAACTTATACCGGTACGCTGGTTCAGGGCCGAAAGGGTTCTCAGCACTTCAAACTGAAAGAGATGGAGAGCCGCCCTTCCTCCGAGTGGATTCGCGTGGAAAATGCTCACGAAGCTATTATTGATCGGAATGATTTTGACCTGGTGCAAAGGATTCGCAACCTGGACACCCGTACATCTCCCCAAAAAGATAAAGTCTATCTGTTTTCCGGCATACTGGTCTGCGGTTGCTGCGGCAGCCGGATGGTACGCAAAACGAACCACTACAAAGACAAAGAGTATCACTATTACTATTGTCCCACCGGAAAGAAGAATGGCTGCGCCCATCCGGTCATGGTAAAGGAACATGAGCTGATGGAGTGCGTGCGGGACAGCCTGAAAGGGTTTATTGCCAATGTAGTCTCTTTGGATGAAATCTTATCCGGCATAGACCAGAGCCGTATCAACCGTGAACTTATCAAGGAGTATTCGCGGCAGATCGCCCAGAATGAGCAGCAGTTGGAGCAGATCCGTCAATATAAGATGAAACTGTATGAGAGCATGGTAAACGGCTTTCTGGACAAGTCAGAGTTCCTTTATAACAAAAGCAGTTACAGCGCCCGTATCACCCAACCGCTTCCTGTGGTATGGACACCAGCCGCACAGAATTTTCCGTCTTGGGCCTTGATAACGCCAACTCTCCGTTGGGGTTCCGCACATACTGCTTGCTCACCGAGATAGTCTTGTTCTCTGTATCCAGGTCTGACCAGAGGAGAGCAGTCAGTTCGCCCTTTCGCAAACCGCTGACCAGTTCCAGGAAGAACATCGGCAGGAGACCGCATTCATCCGCCGCCTTGAGGTAGGCGCTAATATCCTCCGGTTGCAAAATATTCATCTCGACCTTACGGGCTTTCGGCGCGATGCAGTCCTCGGTGGGGTTCCGCACGATTAGGCGCTCCTTCACTGCCCGGTCAAAGGCGCTGTGGAGCATCAGGTGCAGGCTGCGGACTGTGGTGCTGCTCAACCCATTGCCGCCCTTTTTGGTGGGCCGTACCCGACCGTTCTCCTGCAAGTCCTTGTAGAGCTTTTGTAGGTCATGGGCGGTCAGCTTTGCAAGTTTTATGCCGCCGATTCGAGGCACCGTGTAGATGTCCATCATCATTTTATACCGCTCTGC
>NZ_JAWXXJ010000052.1:0-6705 GCF_034335085.1 Acutalibacter caecimuris
GGGGCGCTGGGGAAAAACTGCTTTAAGTCCATAAGCAGCACCCCGCCCTGCCTGCCATAGCGCCGGTAATGCCAGCGCAGCTGCTCCTTAAGCTCCCGGAAATGCCAATGCAGGCCCTTTCCTTTCTGGCTGGCCCCGTTGTGCTTTATCATGCTGGGGCCGTACAGGGGCACCAGCACATTATTGCAAAGGGTCTTATGCACCTGCCTGTCCGACACATGGGGCGCGTCTATGGGCCGCACCTTGCCCCTTTCCCGCAGGGTGAAGTGGGAGCATTTCATGGGCTTCCACCTCTGCTCCAGCACCAGCCTGCGGCGCTTGGCTGTGCCGGAAAACAGGTGCATTTCAAAGTTTTGCACAGACTGTTTCCAGCGCACCCCGTTACAGCACTTTTTCCCATACTTGAACATATCCCGGTAGGAAAAAATCTTCTCCACCGGGCCAAGCGCCTCGCACCGCTTTTGCCTATTTGCCGCCCGTTTTGCTTGGCGGCGTTTGTAACGCGCCTCCCGGCGCTCTTCACTGGTCATAAGTATTCGCCCTCCGTATAGTGTTTGGGGCATTGGTGCCAAAGCTAACTACATAACCCCGGCACATGAAATGGAAATCATACCGCCGCCTCCTTTCTTACGGGATTGTAAAAACCTGCCCCGCCCTTATCAGGTTGGGGTTGCTGCCGATCACCCCCTTATTGGCATTGTAAATCTTTGTGTACTGGCTGCCGTCCCCATAAAATTTCTTGGCGATATTCCAGAGGCAGTCCCCGGATACCACCGTATAAGTCTTGGGGGCAGGTTGGGTATTGGGCCGCTCCTTGAGGCCGCTGTCCTTTTTGGGGGCGGCAGCCTCCTGCTTGACCGTGGGCACATTTAGAAAGCGGTACTCGGTCAAATCCAGGGTATAATATACGTCCTTGTCCCCCTCCTTGTGGCTGTATGTAAGGCTGTCTATGGTCATGGCCAGGTTAAAGTCGCAGTCGCTGATGATCACCCGGATGGGCTGGGGCTTGGATTTCCATTTCTGCAGCAGCTTGATATATTCCATAGGCTCCCGGTCGGCGTACCGCGCAAAAGGGGAAATAGAAGAGGGAAAGAAGCTGGAAAAGGAGCCGGTCAAAAGCCCCCTGCGCCCCATAAGGTTTGCCTCCCCGATATTCAACAGGGTAATGCGCTGGTTGTTGTGGGGTTCCGTAAATTCAAACTCCTCCGGGTTTATGGGCAGCTCGAACATTTCCTCATGATTGTTATAGCTTAATTCAATAATCCTTTCTTTCATGCTGCCCCCTTTTTATGCTGGCACCAGGTTCTCTATGGCCAGTATCACCTTTTTGGCCACCGCCTCGCCTATGCGGTCAATGTCCGCATCCTCCCGGACGATAATCTGGTCGGCAAGCTTGGCAATGGTCAGGTGGATTACCATGCCGCCCCTTTGGGGCGCGGCTGCGTTCCTTGCCACCTGTACGCTTTCCTTATTGGGCATCACCCGGCTGCCACGGGGCAGGTCTACAAGCTCCGGGCCTTTTTCGCCCACCCATGTAGGGCCGCCCCGCCAGTTGTTGGTGCCCTCGGCGTTCGCGCCCACGCTGCCGCCCCCGCCACCGCCTCCGAATAGGCCCCCAAACAGGCCGCTCACTTTGCTGGATACCCAGGAAAGGGCGTCCGCCACAGAGGAGATAATGGGCTGTATGGCGTTCCAGACGTTCTGTACCACGCCCAAAATGCCGTTAAAGACGGTTTGCGTGACGTTGAAAAGCAGCTGGAACACGCTGATCGCCATGTCCAGTATGGGGGATATGACCGACCACGCAGAGGAAAGCACGCTGGCGATCAGCGGCGCTGCCTGCCCGATGATCTGCTGTATCCACCCCATTTTGCTGCCGACAAACTCCAGTACCGTGCCCACCTTCTGGCCGATGCCGTCAAAGATGGTCTGGAACACAGGGGCCAGGGCCGATATGACCTGCCCGATGCCCTCCACCAGCCCGCCTATGACCGGGGCCGCCGCGCTTATGATAGAGCCTATTTGTGTGACTACCGTTTCCAGCACCGGCAGCACAGCCGGGATCACGGACTGCACCGTGTCCATGATGCTGGCAATGACCGGCATGACCGCCGTGCCCACCTGCTGGATGGCACCCATAACCGCGCCGCCAAAGCTCATAATGGATGGCATAAGGGTCTGGAAGCCGCCCGCAATGCTGGCTATGACCGGCAGCACCGTGTCAAAGGCGTTTACAAGCTGGGGCATGGCTGCGGCAGCAAAATCAATGGCCCCGCCTATGCCGCTTATGACGGCCTCCCCAAAGGAAACAAGATAGGGGGAGGCTGATTTCAGCATGGAGCCCAGGCCCGAGGTTATCTTCCCAAAGGCTGGCCCTATTTTGGGCAGCAGGCCGTCAAAGACAGACGTGACAAGCCCGCCCATGCTGGAGGGCAAAATACCCTTGATACCGGCCTTAAGGCTCTTGACGATCTCGCCGCCTGCCGCCTTGATTTTCGGGCCTGCGGACTTGATGCCGGACTTTATCGCCCCTGGCAGGGAGGATAACACCCGCCCTATCATGGGGATGGCGTTGTTAAAGAGGAAGGTGGAGGCTGTGTCCACCAGGCTCTGCATGGAGCCGGTCACGTCCCCGCCAATGGCCATATTCCCCAAAAGGTTCTGGGCGGCGGCTTTCATGGCTGAGAAAGAACCGCTGAAAGTCTCGCTGGCCTCCTTTGCCGTGGTGCCGGTCACGCCCAGCTGGTTCTGCACGGCGTGGATGGCGTTATATACGTCCGACAGGTTGTCGATATTGTACTCGGTGCCAGTCAGCTTCTGGGTGTCCTGCAGCAGCCGCTGCATTTCCTCCTTGGTGCCGCCATACCCCAGCTTAAGGTTGTCCAGCATGGTATAGTTTTGCTTGGCAAAACCCTGGTAGGCGTTCTGGATGGACTCCAAGTCCGTGCCGAATTTGTTGGCGTTGTCAGACATATCGCCCATAGCCATGTCGGCCACCGTAGCGGCCTTGGCGGTATCCCCGCCCAGGCTGCTGATCAGGGATGCCGAAAAGCTGGTGACCTGCTCCATGTACTCGTTGGCGGACAGGCCGGCCGTTTTGAAAGCCGAGGCGGCGTTCGCCTTGACCACGCTGGAGCTGTCCTTAAAGAGCGTGTCCACGCCCCCCAGGCTCTGCTCCAGCTTGGCCCCCTGGCCGATGGCCCCCATGGTGACCGTGACGGCTGCCAGGGTCACGGGGATCACCACATTCTTGCCTACTGCCGCAAGGCCGGACTTTATCTTGGAAAGCCCCGCCGTCACCCCGTCTTTTAGCTTTACCATAGCATGGGCCACCAGCTTCCCCACGGACTTCACCTTATTGGTGACGCCCTTGATCAGGGAGGTGGCCCCGTCCTTGAGTTTCACAAAGGGGCGGGCCACCAGCTTGCCCACCCCTTTGACCTTGTTGCTTACATTCCGTATTTTGTCGCTGGCAGCGTCCTTAAGGGCCGCTGCCATGACGATTTTCTTTCTTAGCGGCTGGGCCTTTTGCTTTAGGCCCTCCATAGCCTTATGGGCCGCTGTAGCGTCCAGCCGCGCCGTGCGCTTTTTATCCCAGGTGGCTTTCAGCTCCTGCTTGGTCTTGGCCACGTCCTGCCGGAAAGCGCTCTGCTCCTGGCGTATGCTGCGCAGGGTGGCCGACATATTGTCCTTGATGGAAATAGCGCCCTTGATAACGCCCAATCAGCCACCCCCTTTTGTGTCAATCTGGAACATGGCGGCCCTGTCCTCCAGGGCCTTTTCCATGGACGCAGCATAAAAGAGCCGGGATTCACGGTCTAGGCTCAAAAACCGTTCCGCATCCCAGCCCTTTTGTATGTAGTAGTGCAGCAGGTACGCATCGCCATCCTGGGTTATGAGTTTTTTAACTCTTTTACCGCCGTAACGTCTTTGCCCTGGCCGCCAATGACGCCGCTCAGCTTCATGACCGCCGCCGCGATCTGGTTCAGCTCGAATATTTCAAAGATGTTCATGATATCCAAAGGCTCGTGCAGGGTGCGCTCCTCTGGGGGGAGGTCGGCCTCAGACTCCATGATCTCCTTGGCAGCGGCCCTTAAGTCCGGCTCCACCATAGCCAGATAAACGCCGTACTTGTCGCTGCGCCCCCTGTCCACGCTGTCATCTATCTCGTTACATTCCGCAATCTCGTTATAGGTCAGGCTGCGGATGGTGATATCCTGCTCCAGGCTGGGGACGTGGAGCACCTGCTTTTTGTGGGCCTTTTTGGCCTGCAGCCGCTGCATGGCCTTGCGGGAAAATTCAGCCAAAAGGCTCTTTTTATTTTCTGCCATTCTGAAAACCTCCTGATTATGCGATCTTGTCCAGGTTCACCAGGTCGGAGGGGGTAAATCCGCCGCTGACCTCCTGCTCGATGATAGCGCCCATTTCCATGGAGATAAGGGGCAGCTCGTTAAACCAGATATTGTCGCAGCTGTAGCGCTCGATCTGCCCGCCCACGGCGTCCGGGTCTGCCAGCTTGGTAATGATCTGGCTGCGCTGGTCGATGCCCTTTTTCCAGTTCTCAAACACGGCGTTATACCGGGAATACACCTTTTTGGTGGTGAGGGTCAGCTCACCCTTGAGGCCGGTCATTTTGCTGTCCACGTCCAGGCCCAGCTGCACGTCCTCCCGGTTGGCAGTTATTTTCAGCTCCACCTTGGACAGCTCAAAGATTTTCTCGCCATCCACCCACACCTCGCCCCAGGTGCCGGAAAGGGTCTTATTTCCCCTGATTTTACTCATGCGCTTTCCTCCTTTCGCTTACAAAACTTGCGCTTGCGCAATGTTTTCTACATATTGCACACCAGGCTCAAATCTTCCATAGCGTCCACAAATTTGACGTGGCTGGAAATAAAGACCTTGGAGCCAGTGTTGTACTTGGCGATATCAATGTCGCTCATGTCGGTGGTGTCGATGCCCTTGCCCTCAATATACAGCCGCTGCTGGTCGATATCCACGGCGGCAGTATTGTCAAAGCTGCGGTCAAGCACATTGCCCTCCAGGGATTTCTGGTAGGCAATAATGGCCGCCACAAACGCCTGCTTGTTATCGTAGTCATTGATAACCTTGCCCACATAGGCGTCCTCGAAGGTGCTGCGGATATCGTCCTGGTACAAGTCCACCCCTTCCATGATTTTGATCTTGGAAAACTCCTCGCCGTGTTCGGCGGTAAAGGTGGTCAGGCTGTTGACGCCCCGGCCTATCTTGTACTTTTCGCTGTCAAAGACAATCACCAGCTCCCCCTTGTCGATCCGTTCGTCCGGGTCATCCGGCACATCCGCGCCCACGATATCCGAAAGCACAAAATAGGTGCTGCTGCGGGCCAGGGAAAGCCCCGCCAGCACCCCGGCTATCCGGGTACAGTATTCAGCCGTGGAGAAAGCCTCCCCGCCCAGGGTGCTCTGGATATTGCCCGTGGTAAGGTTGATAATGCCCTCATGGTCAGCGGCGCACTCCGGCAGCACGGCCTTAAAGGTCTTGCGGTCTTTTTCCCGTTCTTCCTTGATCCAGGCGGATACCAGGGTCTTTTCGTCATCGGTGATACCCGGCACCGTCAGGTAATTCCACTTCAAGTCCCGCAGCTTCTTAAGCCAGGGGGACAGGCTTTCCACGTTGGTGGGCACCTTCACCACAATGACCTTGTAGGGGCCGCCCTCATAAAGCAGCTTGCCCAGGCGCATTGCCGCCACCGTGTCCCCTGGTTGGATGTCCACCTCCGGGCGCACAAACAGGGAAAAGTCCGTGTCCACGCTGGCGGTTGTTTTGCTTTGGCTCAGCTTGCCCCCGGCTGGGCTTGACAGGGCGCAGGGGATGTCTTTATACACCACCTGCCCCTCCAAGCCTTTCTTGAACACGCTCTCCCCGCTGGGCTGCTCCACCTTTTGGGGCCGGTACACCGTGCAGGCGTCCGTATAGGTGCTGGCTAAAATATCCGCCTCAGTCATAGGGGCGCTCCCTGGGTATCTTCATCCGCTTAAATGGGATCAGCTGGCTTTCATAGTCCCGGATAAAAGCCGCCGCACCGGGGTTGCCATGGTGATTACCAGCGGGGTATCGTCCCCCACTTCGTCCTGTATGGCCGCGATGTCTGTATACAGCTGCTTGAGGACAGTGCCCTCCTCCGGGGCGTAGCCGTATACAGCCCGCCCCTTTTCGATAGCCAGGGCAGCCAGGCGGCTGTAGCGGTAGGCATCTATCTCCGGCACCACTTTGGTACGCTGGAATTCCCCCATGACCGTGGAGGCGGTCAGCACAAAGTTGGTATCGTTTACCTCCTGTTCGTCAAAGGTAAACTGGCGGCCCCTGTCCATAGTCATCTGCTTGGTCTGCCAGGTAAGGTTGATGGCCCCCTCCACAAAGCCGGTCTGCCGGTCATAGTCGGCAAGGCCGTCCATATCCAGCTGGGGGATTTTTACCTCTGAGCCGCTTTCATACTTCACCAGCTTGCTGTTAAGCTCCATCCAGCCGCTGGTGGCCTGTTCCACCGCCGCCTTGTCCAGTTCACTCTGGAAAACAGACGCATACTGCAAAACATTGTTAGCCATATTAGATAGTGTCTACACAAGGTGAGAGGATCGTGATAGAATGGAAACATCATAAAAAGGCAGGAGAGAAAAAGATGGAAACATCCTATCACAGACATGACATAAGCGATAACGTGTGGTC
>NZ_JAWXXJ010000053.1:0-6384 GCF_034335085.1 Acutalibacter caecimuris
CTGTGCGTTTGTCAGCTTTGGCGCGGGCCAGCCGCTCCCCAATGATGCGGTCAAGCTCGGCCTGGGTGAACAGCTTTTCGCCCCCGCTTGCCTCCGGGGTCTGAGTGGCCTGCTGTTCGGTGTTGGTGATGTTTTCTGTCATAGCAAATACCTCCGTTTACGCCTGAGTTAGGCTAAAATAAAAAAGGCATGGAACACCAGCGGTCAGCTGATTCCCATGCCTTGCGTTTGCAATGCTCTGCCTATTGGCGGTACTCCATGCCTTGTAAGTAAATTATACCATGCAGCGGTTGATGTGTCAACCAAAGTGCCGGGATTGATAAAAAGTTGATAGAAAATTGACAGTTTTTGCGGGGGGTAGGTCAGGCATTTTCCCCGGAACCCTGGGCTTTCCCGGTCTTGCCAGTGGTCAAATAGACGTGGTAAAAGGGGGCGCTGCGGTCGCTTTTGCGGGCCATAACGCCGGGCAAGTGTCCGCGTATCAGGTGGATGATTCCCGCCGCTTGCCGGGCCTCTTGGGCGGTGTAGGTGAGGGCTATTTTCATGTAGCCTTTCTCCTTTCTGTAACCCGATCGGCTACGCACTGGGTAACCGCTGTGGGGTTATGGATGACATCATGCAGGGTTGCAGCCACTTTCATACCGTACAGGATTGCGGCCCTTTGTACGCTGTTGGAGTAGCCGAAAATGGCAGACTTGAGCGCCTCGACGCGCTCACCCCCCAGCTCATCTTCCAACGGGTCCAGCACATGGTAAAGAACGTCGGTACACTGTTTGATATAGGGGTCATGGACTTCGATACTCTCCCATTCCTCGCCGGTTTCAATCGTGTTTATAATGTCATCGGCCAGGTCGATTTGATGTTTTGCAAGTGTCATATCGCCTCGCCTCCTTCCACGTATTCCATGATATGTTTCGGTGAATCGCATGGCGGAATTCCGTTTTGAGCAGAGCGTTGTACACGTACACTGTCCGGGTGTCGCCGGTGGTACTCGAAACAAAATATCCCTCGTTCTGCACAAAACCTGAGGCTTTCCTCGTAAGTCATATCGCTGGCCTTTTGGGGCGGGCGATTGGTTTTCTTGACCTCTTGCAACAATTCATCCAAAATGGCAACGATTACAGCAAAATCTTTCATCTTGCAAACCTCCTAGATTTTTGATATACTAGGGGTGGAATATGGCTCCCCAGCCGTTCCACCCCGCCGCTTACCATGCGCCAACATGGGCAAGCGGTTTTTTCATTCTCCCTGCAAAATCTTCCGCATTTTTTCAAGGTTGTTCCGGGCCGCTGTTTTCCGCATGGAGGTTTCGCCGCAGAACAACGGTGTACACACCTCCAGCACCCGGTCATAAATGCGGGCCTGGTGCTGGTTTTCGGGGTGGTGCAGCTGTTCGATGGAAAGGTTCGTGGTGATAATCATGGGCTTTTTGCTCTCATACCGGGTGTTGATGACCTGGAAGGTGGTCTCGTTGGCCGTGGCCGTGTCCCGTTCAGTGCTCAGGTCGTCCAGCACCAGCAGGCCCCAGCCGGGCATAGCGTCCAGGAACTTCCGGCGTTCATCCATATTGGACCCGTTGACACGAGGCAAGGACGTAATTTTGGCGACAACGCCATTGTCAATGGCAAAGTTCGCCACACAGGCGGCAGCAAAGGTTTTTCCACTGCCCACGCCGCCCCACAATAGCAGCCCCCTGTTGCCGACCCTGCCCCGACAGAGGGCCTGGGCGTAGTTCCGGCACTTCTTGATCACATCTGTCTCAACGGCGCCCTGAAAGCTACAATCCAACAGCAGTTTGTTGGTGATCAGCTCTTTACGCCGCCTTTGCAGCCGCTGAGCGCCAGCCTGCTGCTCTATCGCCTGTTTCTCGGCCCGTTTCTGCTCGGCCTGGCATTGGCACAGTTGACCGATGAGCCTCTCTTCGCCGCCTACCAGTACCCGGTGCTGTTTGCGCGTGTGGCACTTGCCGCAATACAGCAGACCATCCGGCCCCACATAATCCTCATCCTGGGGCTGGTAAAGTCCCTCTGCCTGCTCTGCCGCGTGTTGCAGCAGTTTTTCGTAACCTGTCATAGGCTCCACTCCTTGTTGGCGTTTTTGTAGTCAGGCGCCACGCTACTTGCCGGCGCGATGCCCTCCGGTTTCCGGCTTTTCAGCCGGTCGAACACAATGCCCCGGTAGCCGCTGGCCATGCTCTGCTGAATCACCCCAACCACCGCGCTGTCGCCGTGCTGGCTGGCCGCGTTGCGGATCTGGGTCATCAGGCTTTGCAGGCCCGTGGGCTTGTACCCCTCCCGGCGTTCCCGCTTGTAGGCAAGCCACTGGTCAAAGGCCGCTTGCAGTTCGGCCCCAAAGCCGGTTTCGGCTTGTCCAACCAAATGCGGGGTTTCCCCCTGGGGGGATTTAGGGGGGATATTGTCTTTTTCTAGGTCTTTATCTAAGGTCTTTATATGGGTACCATTTTCGGTACCACATTTGGTACTTCTTTTGGTACCGTTTTTGGTACTGGATTGGGTACCACTTTCGGTAGGGTTTTTGCGCCCAATAGCTTGAAGGGTAAACTGCGTAGGTTTCCCTTTCACCCCCTTTTCAAAAGTGATAAATCCCGCCTCGGCCAGCTTGTCCCTTGCACGGTATACGGTACGCTTGTCCATACTATCTGTCATCTGCATCAGCCGCAGGGTATCTACTCGCACTTGCTCCGGCCATCCGGCGCGGTTGAAGACGTTCAACAATTTGAAGTACAGCAACTGCGCATTCCCCGGCAGAGTGTTGCTTTCGAGCCAGTGGTTGAAATCGTTTAGATAGTCTATGTAGGTCACCGCATCCCCTCCTTCCCCTCTACCGCCCGGGCAGACAGGCCGGCCAAGGTTTCCAGCTCCCGCAGCAGCAGGCCGTTTTCCGTTCCGGCGCTCAGGCGGCCGGACGCCGTAAATTTGTTCATAGGCGCTCCTTAATGGGGCGTATCTGTCCCCACTGCGGCTGAGGGGGGGCCTCCTGCTGCCCGCCGCTTTCCAGCAGGGCCAGCAGGTTGGGCCAGTAGATCAGGGCGGTGCGGCCCATCATCACGTGCTTTAGCCCGCCGGTTTTGCACAGGCACCGCAGCTGCCGGGCCGAAAGCCCGATCCCCTCGGCCTTGCACCGCTGGGCGGTTTTGGGGATGGTGGCCACCTGGGTAAATTGCGTCGGTTCCATCTGCTCACGCTCCTTTCTCAAGTATTTCGCTCACGGGGATGCCCAGGCCCTTTGCCAGCTTTTCGGCACTGGCTTTCGAGCAGCTTTTCCCGCTCCTGACCCCGGTGATCGTTACTCGGGACAGCCCGGAACGCTCTACCAGCGCTAGAACGGTGAGGTCCTGTCTTGCCATTTCGGCTATCAGCTTTACTCGGTCGACTCTCATGGGTTCACCTCTACAATCATTTGATTTACTATCAGTATAACTCAAATGACTGTGTATGTCAAGTGATTTTTCTAAAACTTTTGCTTGTACTCATTCAACAGTTGTGGTAAACTAAGTAGGGGTGATGATCATTGACTACGGGACAACGTATAAAAGCTGCTAGAGAAAAAGTTGGCGTGTCGCAGGCTCAACTGGCTGAAAGGCTTGGTGTACCTTATCAAAGCATTAGCCAGTGGGAAAGAGATAAGCGTAACCCCAAATATGCTACTTTGGAAAAGATAGCACAAGCACTAGAGACCACCGTTGATGAGCTGATGGGTATTGGTAATTTATCTGAGAAGAGGATTAAAAAGCGTCGGCAAGAAACTTTAAAAGCTGATGGGTACGAACAAGAAAAAATTAAGAAATTTATAAAAACCTCAGAAGAGATATTTACAAAAGCTGAGTTGCCAGACTTAGATAATTTTGACTTGATGTATAGTGCAACTAAATTTCTAGCACAGATGGGTTGTTACGCCGTATTCATCCCCGATGATAAAGATAATATCCTCTTGCATAATGTACGAAATGACACATTTTATATTTTGCGTGGTCCCCAGTATCTGAGATTCCTTAATAACCTTACGTTGATAGCAAAAATAACACTTTCGCAAATGTTTGAAGGTGCAGTGGAAACCCTAAATTATGAAGATGCTGAAAAGCGGGGATATATTGATATTTTACCCATACGACCGCCAAGACCTCCACAACAGCCCCCACAAGCTGCTACACCCCCAGAAGGTGAAACTACCCCAGAAGACAAGTAGAAGGGCCTTAGTGGGCCGCTGAGAGCGAAATAGAGGGGCAGGTGTTTAAGACCTGCCCCATGCACGGGGAGAAGGTGTGACGAATCGGTACGGCCAAGCAAACGCCTAAGAGCCAGCCCAATGATATTGGGTGGGTTTCCTGCGTTGCATACAGGGTATGAGAAGGGGGTAATTTCAAATGACACCCTTACAGCGAAAGGAGGCTTGCCATGCAGGCCGAACGCATAAAAGCCCTTTGTCAGGCGAATAAAATACTATGGACGCGCCACTGCCTGGCCCGGATGTTCCAGCGGGACATCAGCCGTGAGGATGTGAAGGCCGTGCTGCTGGCGGGGGAAATCATCGAAGACTACCCAAGCGACCACCCTTACCCCAGCTGCTTACTTCTGGGGGCGGGGCCACTGCACATAGTCTGCGGCATGGCAGAGGACAGGTTATTTGTCATCACCGCATACCGGCCAGACCCCAATGAATGGGAGCCGGACTATAAAACCAGAAAAGAGGGAAGACCATGACCTGCTTTTACTGCAAATCCGAATGGAAGGAACAGCTTACCAATTTTATGACCGAAGTGGACCACTGCTTTATTATTGTGAAGAACGTGCCTTCGCTGGTGTGCCCCCAGTGCGGGGAGGTCAGTTACACAGATGAAGTGGCCGGGCGGCTGGAAGACATTGTAAAAGCCGCCCGGCAGGCGGTGTCTGAGGTGGCGATTGTCACTTACAGCGCGGCATAGGGGGAGGCTATGGCGACCATCACCAAACGCGGGGAAACCTACCGCATTCGCTGTTCTCTGGGCTATGACAGCAAGGGCAGGCAGGTGATCCGCTCTACCACATGGAAACCCAGGCCAGGCATGACGGAAAAACAGGTG
This sequence comes from Acutalibacter caecimuris, assembly GCF_034335085.1. Classification (NCBI taxonomy): domain Bacteria; kingdom Bacillati; phylum Bacillota; class Clostridia; order Eubacteriales; family Acutalibacteraceae; genus Acutalibacter; species Acutalibacter caecimuris. The sequence goes on from NZ_JAWXXJ010000053.1 coordinate 5,081, forward strand.
GAAAAAGAGCTGAACCGCTTTGTTGTACTCTTTGAGGAACAATGCAAAAGCGGCGGGGGCGACCCGCATATCACCTTTGAGAAGTTCGCGGAACGCTGGTTTACGGAATACGCCGACACCCACCTAAAGGCTAAGACCGTCCACGAATACCGCTGGATGACACGGCGCACCTATCAGGCTATCGGGCACATCCGCATTGATAAGCTAAAGCCCCAGCACTTCCGGGATTTTTTCGCTCAGCTTGTCCAGCCGGGGCAGAATGAGTACACCGGCAAGCCCCTCTCGCCCAAGACCGTTTGGAACTATTACGGTTTCTGTTCGTCCATCATGGGCTATGCGGTGAAGAATGAGCTGATAGACCACAACCCCTGTTCTGTTGCCGCGCCAAAAAGGCCAGCCTCAAAAATTGTCTGCCTGGATGACGAGCAGGCCCGCCGCTTGTTGGAGGCATTGGAAAAGGAGTCTCTGGAAGACCGGGTGTTGTTCACATTGGCCTTGCTGACAGGCTACCGGCGGGGGGAATTGCTGGGGCTGGAATGGCCGGACATTGATTTTGACAGTGGGGTCATCACCGTGCGGCGAACTTCACAGTATACCAATGACCGGGGGATGTATACCGATACCCCCAAAACTGCCAGTTCGGCCCGGTCGACGAAAATTCCTGCATCCTTGGTAGAGCTGCTGAGGGTGTATAAGGTGGAGCAGGCCCGCACCCGGTTAGAGCGCGGGGACTTGTGGGCCGTGGAGTGGGACAGCGCCCCCCGGCTGTTCACGAACCAGAACGGCACGCCCATGCAGCCCAGCACCCCGGAAAAGCGGCTGGGGCGTATCTTGGAACGGGCAGGCTTGCCTCATGTGTCCCCTGCATTCCCTGAGGCAGACAAACGCTACCTTGCTGATTACCGGCGGCGTAGACGTGCGCACGGTTGCGGCCAGGCTGGGCCATAGCCAAACCAGCACCACCATGAATATCTATGCTGAGACCATCCGCAGTGCAGAGGCCGCAGCGGCGCAGGTGCTGGACGATGTTTTGATGCAGAAAAAAGCGTAGAGCAAGGGCCCCCGTCAGAAGGAGGCCCCTTGAATTTGGTCTTTGTTGGTCTTTATTTGGTCTTTACTCTTGCGGTTTTTGGGATAATGGCAAGGGACACGGCGTAACTATAACCCGCAAAAAATTCGCATAACTCTAGATAGTGTCTACACAAGGTAGAGGAATTGTGATAGAATGGAAGCATCAAAAAAGACAGGAGAGGAAAAGATGGATGCTTCCTATCACAGACACGACATAAGCGATCAAGTGTGGT
>NZ_JAWXXJ010000054.1:0-6377 GCF_034335085.1 Acutalibacter caecimuris
CTAAATTCTCCTTCAAAAATTTGTCATCGTGCAATTTTACATCTCTGCATTTCATCTTATTTGGGCAGGTGAACGTGATGTACTTGCGCTCGTCCGTCCACATGACTTGATAGCCGCACCGCTCCATCTCGAAGATGAAGTCCTGCTTACTGCCACTGCGGTTCATGGCGGCACAGATGTCGGCCATCAGTTTGAATTTCCAGCTCTCGCCTTTTATCGCGGCACGGTACTCTCGTGAGGATAATTTGCTCCCTGATTTCTCATAGGGAGGCAGCACTGCCAGCCCATGGGCTGCACAAATTTCATCGTTCAAAGCCCGCAACTCTTTCAGTGTATTCGGGCTTTGCCGCAGCTTTTTACCGTTCTGAAAGCCAACGGAATTGATAACGAAGTGCGAGTGCAGGTGGTCGGCGTCGCAATGCGTTGCCACCAAAATCTCATGACCTGGCCATGCCCGCTCCGCAAACTCTCTGGCGACGGCGTGAACCTCCTGCGGAGTAATGTTTTCGTCGGGTGAGAACGACTGGACGTAGTGATAAAAGTTGATGCCACTCGTCTTGCGGTACGCCTGTTTCGTTGTCAGAAATTCTATAAAAGAGTTTTCACCATCGCAAGAAATGCCACTGACCATGCGCTGGCCGGTGGCATTGTCCGCTACTTTCTTCTCCTGTAGGCAGTAAGAAATCACACCTTTCATGGCGCTGAGCGACTGCCTGCTCTCGGGAATAAATTTTATTGTTGCCATCATCGACCTCCCGCTATGCGTAGGAGCTGCTCGAAAATCATCCGCTGACCCTGAATGACCTCTGAGAAATCAGCCGAGTGAAACGCTCCCGCATTGATTTTCATGGCGATTTGGTTGATGTTGTTGCCGATCCTTTTTAGCTCGATCAGCAGCGGTTTGACGTCCTCGGCAACGTGAATTTCCGTGCGCAGCGAAGTTGCAACAAGAAAATCTGTAATGCTGAGTTGAGCCTTCTTTGCTTTCTTCTTGATCATTTCTTTTTCTGTTTTGGTCAAGCGAATCGTCAGTGTTTCCGCTCGCTTTCTGTTGTTTTGCATACCTTTCTCCTCTCTGAAGTGGGTCCGGGCTACTGCCCGGTTCTTAACGTGCGGGGCGGACAGCCACGCGCTCTGCTTGCCCCAGCGGGAGACCCTTACGCCCTCCTCGGCTGGGAATCCTTCCAGAAAGCCTGGCCGCGAAACGGGGCCAGAATTGCCCCAAAACGGCCTTCTCCGGGCCTGGTAGGGACTTACCCGACTGCCGCCGTAAAACCCGCCAACACGGGCCTACTATGGCCTCACAGGGGCGCAAGGGCCGAAAGCAGCGGCTCATGCCGGACGGACGTTTTCCTTAGAGAATCCAGGGGTTTCAGCACTATCAGGGTCGCAAGGGACGGTAAATTCGGCACTGCTCAATGTTGCGTCACTTGCGGCACTTCCGTCACTATCGGGTGGGGCAGAAGAAAAAGAAACGGTAACCAGCCTCTGCCCATTGCTTCGATGGCTGCGAAAGAAAACACCCTTTTCCTCTAAAATATAGCGCCAACGGTTCATCATCTGCTTGAGGGACTTGGGTGCAATCTCCTTTCCGACCAGCTTACTGACCGCACCGGCAAGCTGCGTATTGTTGCCGCTAAATGTCTGTATCGAACGTACAAACTCAGTGAGTGCCGTCAGTTCCTCTGGCATTTCTATTGAACGATTTTCCAAGCTGTCCTGCACCAATTCCCATGAGCAATCGGATTTTGAGAAACGTAAGTCTAGCTTTCGGGTTTCAATGTCCCGTCCAGTGCAGACCAAAGTTGCCGCGCCCTCACTGCGCTGGCCCCGGTCAAGAATGAAGATGGCGTCCATCGCGCCGCTAATTCCAGTGGTGCCAGAGAGTTTATTGAGCGGGTCGCTGGCTCCCTGCTTACGCAAATGGTGAACGAGCAGAATGGAGAGTTGCAATTCGTCTGCCAGCTTTTTCAGCTCACGTACTTCTTCATAGTCGGAGGCGTATGAGATATCCTGACCGCCGGAGCGAACGATTTGAAATGTGTCAATGGCTACCAGCGCGGTGTCGGGGTGCTCCCGGACAAATTCACGGATCTGTTCGCACAAGCTGGTCCAACTTCTCAGCGGCTGTAGCGAAGAAAGCGTTCGGAGGAGCCTCATCTGTAAGCTGGAGCAGTCGGTCTTGCACCCGGCGGAGCGGGTCTTCCAGGCAGAGGTAGAGGATCGAGCCTTGCTTGACTGGTAGGTTCCACACCGGTTCACCCTTTGCAATCCTCACACACCAGTCCAGCACCATCCAGGATTTGCCGTTCTTGGGTGCGCCGCCTAGCATGGATATCCCTTGAGGCAGGAGCGTATCAATGCAGAATTTGCCCGGCTGAAACCTCATGTCCTGTAGGGTTTCGCCGTCAATGACGGCAAGTCTTTCGATGGGTTTTGGCATACACACATCAGTCCTTTCGGTAAAATAGAAACGCTCCCAGCTTGAAAAAGTGGGAGCAGTATTCATGTTGTAAATCGGAAAGGATCCTGGTATAATTTTGGCGGGAGGTGAACGGTATGCCGCAGGTCAGGTATAAAATCTATACGTTGTCTGCCAGCGCTCTCATGGCCTACGCGCAGGAAGATGCGGAGAGCGGCTATGCCTTTGCGTTGAACGCAAAAGCAACGGAGAAATGCAAAGTGTTGACCGCCCTCCACGAGCAGCAGGACTGTGCGCTGTTCTTTCAAGCTTTGTGTATTCTGCATGGGGATAGCTACCAGTTACCGATGGAGAACACTCTGATTAGTGACCTGTCGGACGTGATCTGCTACGTGGATTTCAGCAATATCTTCGACCGGAATGCCGCACAGAACCGTCATGCCGTCCGGCAGAAAAAGGCAGAGAGTATGTTCCGGCCTGAGGGCATTGTGCTGGATTTTGGCGCTGGCCCCTGTCGGTATCTGGCATTCGAGTGCTCCAACAGCATGAGCCGCAAGGCACAGCTTTCTTTTGTTCGGGAGGACATTTACGAGCCGCTACGCCGGAGAATCATGCTGGATATGAAAATTGGGTCGTGCCAGTTGAGCAAACTTTATGCCTACAATGGGCTGATGCTCTCCGGTGGAACTCGAATAGACGGTGTTGAAATTGACAGGCCCCACCGGGTGATTGTAATTGATAACCCCGAGGTAACTGTCCATGATGTGCCGGTCATTACGGTTGAGGACGATGGGAGCGCAGGTAACATCCGCAAGTATCATCGGGTAGAGCGGAGAGAGGAGATCCCAGTAACTCTATTTGACGGCGAGGGCTTGATTTCAAAGCAGTACGCAGAAATCATTGATAAGGTTTACTGCGGTAAGCATATCCACACGTCGTTTCAGATACGCCTGCCATATGTAAAAGGTATGCTCCATCAGGTTGACTTCAAGGATTTTTTGACCAGCGGGGGCTGTGACACCATTACAGACCTATGGGGTGTGAAACATAACGTCCGTGACGTTGATATTATTTTGACAAAGTCGATGTTTAAGGGATTCGGTTGGCTGACCGAAAATGATATGGCTTGGAGCGATTACTGGAAAGCGTTTCGGAAGTACCGCCATGCGCTTTACATCACGCAGACCAGCAAGGAAAAACCTGAGGAGCTTACTACTCTGAATTACCAATTCTTGAACACGGTTTCTATAACTGCCGAAGAGTTTCGGCCACTTGATTTGCCGTTAGGATGGAAGGATTCACCGGCAAAGGACGAGCGTCGCTGGCTCACAAAAGAAACTGAACTGGTCTATTATAACTACTGTGCGGATGAGGAATTTCGCAAGCAGTACTTTCTATCAGCTCTGGAGCGCAGGTGGTTTTCTAAGAAAAGCAAGGCGTACTACATGGCAAAAATTTTGAAGAAGAACTCGCTATTCATCAATGAGCCTGTCTACACCAAAGAGTTGGACACGAAAGCAGAGCAGGTTTTGAAACAGTATGCAGTCGGACAACTTATCGTCGCAGGTGACAACCGGTTTTTGTCTGGCGATTTGCTGGAATTCCTTGCCTCGTTGCTCCCAAAACAGGTGCCAAGAGATAGAGCAAAACGAACATTCTTTGCAGCGGCAATAGGCAATCAATTCGCAAATAATTCTTTCTATGCGCCAAAGGTTGCTTATGAACATGGCGGGGAATGTACTCTGTTTCGCAATCCCCACATTGCCCGCAATGAGGAAATCCAGTTAAGCTGTTATGCCAAAGTGGAGCAGATGCGCAAGCATTATTTGGGTCATCTCACTGATGTGGTGATGGTGGATTCTCACACGTTGACAGCTGAGCGTTTGGGTGGCACCGACTTCGATGGTGACATGATAAAGACCATCTCCGACCCAATTTTGAATACTTGTGTGAAACGCAATTATCAGGAATATACCTCTTTTGAAAATACCCGCTGCCGAGCCGCAGATACGGGATGCCAACGACCGGTATGCCAGATTCGAGACGGTACGGAATACGTTTTCATCAAGAGTTGGACAAATTTCAAATGCGGCTCTAGATAGAAGTGTGATTGCCTATAACGAAAATTCCGACTTAGATTTACGCCAGCGCTGCAGGGAAGAAACGGAGATTCTGGCTATCCTTACTGGCCTTGAAATCGACTCAGCCAAGAGCGGTGTCAAGCCTGACTTGTCGGAGTATCTGAACAAGAAAGTCGTGAACCGAAGTCTGTTCTTGCAATATAAAAAGCTGCTGGATTCGGCAGAAACTCGCGGCAAATGGTATGAGCCTACCTTCGAGCAAAAGCACAAGGCGTTTTTTGAGAAGACGGACTGGAGAAAGGTAGACTCTAACTTGGAGCGGTTGCCGTATTTGGCGTATCAGTTGAAGAAAAATACACCGAAGTTGAAACCTAAACCTGCAAAAGATAGCGAACTTTTTGTTTTCGCACGGGAGCGTGATTGGAAAAAGAGCCTTGACCCGCAAATCCTTTCTTCTGTATCGACACTTTTGAGTGACTACGAGGCTTGCCTATCCCGCATACGTGCTTGCCGAGTGCCGGTGCAAAATAAGCAGAGGAAGAATGATATCGAGAGAATTTTGTTCAGCCGGGGGCAGGAGGATATTTACGATGCAGACGAGTTGTACGTAGCTTTCCAGGATATTTCTGCGAAGCGGGTTGCGGAAATCCGTGCGGCCATTGTAGAGAGCAAATGGCATTTTATGGACAGTGAGGCCCGATTTGTTTTTCTGGAAAGCCATCTGCCGGAACTCGATAATTATCATGAGCTGTTTTCGGATTTCAGACATAGCGGCTATCGCATTTTAGGTGATTTGATTTGTGATATCAATGATGAGAACCAGGCTACAGACAGAAAGAAATACGTGCGAGATACTGATTCAGTAGCTTTTCAGCATATGATGAACGCTTATCTCGAGCAACCTTTGCGGCATGATTACAGGGAAGTTGTGGCCTTAAAATGTAGGGAACTGTTGGATAGAGTTGTGCGGCCAAGGTCGACAGTGCAGTATGTAGTTGCGCTAGATAAGCGAGATTTGCTGTGGGATTTGCTGATAGACCATATTGAGGAGAATGTTCGCAAGGAGGAGAACCATGTTGAATGAGTTTGAGGAGTTTCGGGCGTACATTGAGCCGCCGATTTACAAAGCGGATAGTAAGCGCGATACAACTTATATGGGACGTTTCTCCATGGACATGATTCTCGATTTTACTGGCCTGGCTCGGGTACTGACGGTTCTTGCCCGTGGATATCTGTTTGCAGATGCGGACGAGAATCTCAGAGCTAGAATTAACTATGCTCGCCGGGCGCTCTGCGCCTGGTGCAGTGTTCCGGATAAAAAGAAAGCCAGCCCTAAAGAGGAGTGGCAGTTCAAAAGTGATTTCAGGGAGTTGCATGGTGAGTTTCTTGAGTTGGTGGACGAAGATGGCATGGGTTGGTTTTGCCGCCATGTTCACGGTATCGCACGCTTTATGAAGAACAATCCTGATAAGGTGAGCAAGACGGCGTATGGCAAAGCAGATGTCATAGATAAAGAATTTGATGCGGCTTGGCGAAAGAAGGTTGTGCAGTTTCAAGTGCCGATCTTTTCGCAGGGTACGAGTGGTGCGTGGGTTTTGAGGTTTGATGACGTGCTGGCTGATGCTCTGGAACTGGGGCCGCTGCGAAACAACAGCATTGACTTGCCGGACGATATTCTCGATCGAATTGAAGAACTCCGGTCTGAGAAGGTGCCGACTGAAGTTATCTGCACTTTAGTGGCATATTACATTGCAAATAAGCCGGAGGATTCTGAATGGGTCGTGCTGCCGGTCACAAACTTTGACGCATATTTTGGCAGTACCATGTTCAGCAGGAAGTGGCTGCCCGCTATTCCTGAGAGCATTATCATGCGG
>NZ_JAWXXJ010000055.1:0-6365 GCF_034335085.1 Acutalibacter caecimuris
TTTGACTGCCCCAGCGACCGCGCCAGCTTGAAGGAACAGGATATGCTGGCAGTGCTGGACAGGATCGTCACTGAAAACGGCCTCTCCTATACCGAGTGCTGCTTTGAGCGGTTGGAGGGTATCCTGCCGCCGGATAAGAAAATCTAATGCGGTGGATCAGCATAGTCGGCCCACGTTGCCCACCTTGTGGCCCTTTGGCGGGGCTTGCTGGGCCAGGTCGGGAAAACAACTCGGCCCAGGCCAATTGCAGGCCGTGTTGGGCCTTTGTGGGCCGGGTTTGGAAAGTCGCTGGTTTTATGGGATTGGGGGCGGTTTCGGCAAGGTCAGAAAAGAAACTTTCGACTGGGTCGAAAGTTAAGCGGGAGAAAGTGAGGTGGGTTGCGCTGCACCCCCCTCACGGTTCACCGCGCCCGGCAATGCCGGTCGCGTCGGGCTTTTTCGGGCTTCCAGATGTGCATTTTGTAGGGTGGGTTGCTGACAAGGCTGTCGGCAAGATGGGTGGGTTGTAGTGCTGAAAAAGGCTGGTAATACGGCGTTTTGAGTAGGGTTGCGGCAGAAAGGAAGTGAAAATATGCCTGCACCAAAAGGCAAGAAAAAGTTTTTACTATGGGCGTACCCCAGTACGCTGGAGCTCGTCAAAAACAATTATCGGAAAGATAAGAGCAAAAGCCAGTCGGAGTTCATCGACCGGGCAATCTGCTACTATGTTGGTCATGTCACAGCAGACGAGGATACCTCGTACCTGCCCAACGCGCTCCTCTCCAATATGAAAAGCATTGTCGCTGAGAGCGACAACCGTCAGAGCAAAATGATTTTCAAATTGGCGGTGGAGCTGGCCATGCTCATGAATGTGGTCGCTGCCAGCAGTGAGATAGATGAGATATCTCTGGCACGGCTGCGCGGGGAGTGTATTCAAGAGGTAAAAAGGCTCAACGGCAATTTTCGTTTTGAGGACGCGGTAGAGTGGCAAAGTTAGTCACGAAGTTTAAGTTCTTGAAACCAGGTGCTCGGCAGGGGCGTGGAGGGTACGCAAAGTATATTGCTACCCGTGATGGTGTGGAGAAAATCGATGACAGCAAACGGTTTGCGCCTGTCACTTGGAATCAGAAACAGCTAATTGCAAAAATTCTTCGTGACTTTCCTGATACCAAAGATATGTTGGAGTATGAAGATTATCTGCAAAAGCAGACGGTGGAATCTGCATCTGAGTTCATCACCCGCGCCATTGAGGACAACGCCGCATCCGACGCCATGAACGCCAAAACTTACGCCGACTATATCGCCACCCGACCCCGCGCGGAGCGGTTCGGTTCTCATGGATTGTTTACGGATGATGGTATGCAGGTGAATCTCGCAAAGGTGTCGCAGGAGCTCAACGAATACGGCGGCAATGTGTGGACGGTGATTATTTCTATGCGCCGGGAGGATGCAGAGCGGCTCGGCTTCGATAATGGTTCCCGCTGGCGGGATATGCTGCGAACACAGACCCAAGCGCTCTCCGAAAACTTGCGCATCCCTATGGGGCACTTGAAGTGGTTTGCGGCTTTCCACAACGAGGGACATCATCCTCATGTGCATTTGATTGCGTACTCCACAGTAGAAAGCGAGGGGTACCTTACCAAGCAGGGTGTGCAGAAATTGCGCTCCGCTTTTGCAAAAGATATTTTTGCGCAGGATTTGCTCTGCATTTATGAAAAGCAGACGGAGCATAGGAACCGGCTGCGCTCCGAGAGCAGGGATGTGCTTGCGGAAATCGTTTCGCAGATCAATGCTGGCGGGTATTCCAATCCACATCTGGAGGAACTGTTGCTACAGCTAGCCCGGCGGCTGTCCCGCACCAAGGGCAAAAAGGTGTATGGGTATCTCAAGACCGACGTGAAAGCGATTGTGGATTCCATTGTAGATGAACTGGCAAAAGACAATCGGATTTCCGCTCTTTACGATTTATGGTATGAGCAGAGAGAAAATGTGCTGCGCACCTACAACAGCAGCCTGCCGGAGAGGGTTCCGCTGTCGCAAAACAAAGAGTTCAAAATGATTAAGAACGCCATCATCCAGGCAGCCATGGATTTGGTTTTGGATAGCCAGCAGGAGCAAGGTGTGGCCGAAGATGATACAGATAACAAGCACAAGCCTTTGTCTACTGTGGGTACTGCTAACATTGGCATGAACGCCCTGCGCCTGCTGCAGCAGACCAGCCAGATCCTGCAAAATGATGTTCGGCCTGTCTATCAGGACAAGCGTGTCGACCGCAAGCTGCGCCGGAAGATCAATGAGAAAAAGCAAGCGCAGGGGTTGAGGCAAGGGTAAAATTATGTGTGAGTTTTTATAAAATTTTCTGTAGGTTTGCCCACTCGATTTCACTGGATTTATGGCAATGGATTGGGTATGATTGTGGTAGGAGGTAACGCTATGAAAATACTTGATATGCTCTACGATGGCCAAATCTATCCCGCCGAATCCGTTAAGCCCGCAACAGAAAAGTATCAGCGGCTTAATGAAGAAAAGCAAAGGTTGATGGACGAACTGCGCGAAAAGCTGTCTGACGACGACCAACAGCAGTTGGATCGGATCGATGAATTGTCCGATGGAATCTGCGACGAGGAATGCCGGTGTATGTTCGCGGAGGGTGTACGCTTCGGCGTGGGCCTGATGAAAGAATTGGGTGAAATGGACAAGCAAGCCGGGATGTGCTGAAGATAATGCTGAGAGCGTCCGCCATGCTCCTGGACCAGGGCGTTTCCCTGCCGGAGTTTTCCGTCACCAGCAACGTGCCCAGCACCATGAGCGGCGGCAAGGACTTCTGTAAGTGGAGCCGCTCGGACCGGGTACTGGCGCGGACAGTCGGCCCCCTGGTAGAGCGGGTGTTGGGCAGCTACGGCAAAGGTTTGACGAAAATTGCCCTGGGAGAGAGCCTCTATGAGAAGGGAGCGGACTCCTTCGAAGTGCTGACCCTGCTCTCCAGGGGGCAGGTGGAGACCGAGTGCGGAGGCAGACTGGAAATCGCGTTCTCGGCAGTGGGCCAGCGGGTGCGGATGATGATTTTGCAGGGCTGCCTAAAAAACGCCGGTACCATTCTGGACTCCTTCCAGGCGGCGGTGGAGGAGCAGCGGGTGGTGCAATTACTGCCCAATATAGAGGCTGCGCGGTGCAGGGTGGCGCTATATAGCGGGGATATGGCGGCGGAAACATGGCTGGGGACTGCTCCGGACGAGGACAAGGAGTTCATCACCATGGAGCGCTACCGGTATCTCACCAAGGTGCGCTGTTACCTGGCGCTGGGCGAAAACCTCAAAGCTCTGGCCCTGCTAGAAAAGCTTAGCGAGTACGCCGAACGCTGCTATAGGACCTACATCCGCATGGAGACCGGGGTGCTGGGGGCCATTGTACGCCAGCGGCTGGGGACGGAGTGGGAGGCCATGCTGACCGCCGCTTTGGACGAAGCCGAGAGCTACCAGTTCGTGCGGCTCATCAGCGAGCTTGGCCCGGCGATTCTGCCGCTGCTCAAGGCCCATGGCCGGGACAGTCCTTGGTTTCGGCAGGTGCTGGAGGAGACCCAGCAGATGTCCCGGCGATATCCAGGCTACCTGTCGCCGAGGAATGCCGTCTGGGAGAATTTTTCAAGCACGGCGCTGGAGATTTTACGCCTGCAAAGCGAGGGGCTTTCGGCCACTCAGATTGCCGAACGGCTTGGAATGAAGTCCGACAACGTGCGCTATCACATCAAGGAAAACTACCGCAAGCTGGGCGCTTCGGGCAAGGCGCAGGCCATTGCCGCCGCCCGGGCCTTGGGGCTGATATAAATTATTTTATTTTTTGGGGGTATCGGTATGAAAAAATTATTGAGCATTTTGCTTGCGCTGCTATTGTGCCTGGGAATGTGTCCGCCTGCTGCACTGGGGGCAAATGAGACGCTTACGACTATGCTGGACTTTACCAACGTAGGAGAGGGGGAAGGCCAGACCCACGCCCAAGGCCCGGGCTATACCTGGGAGGAGGTTGACGGTGGATATAAGCTGACGCTGAGCGGCCTCAGGATGAATGTTACAGCGTTTGCGCCTGGTGCACTGACTGCCGCGATCCTTCTGCCAGGAGACAGGCCCATCACGATAGAACTGATTGGAAAGAACCAGATATGGCACTGTCACTGCCAGCCCTACCAGCATCTATTCTGGCGGCACGGTGACACTGACCGTCAAGCCTTACGAGGGGTATAAGCTGGACAAAGTCACCGTCACAGACAGCAAGAATAAGACTGTGGAACTCACTGAAAAGGACGGCAAGTTCACCTTCAAAATGCCCGGCAGGGATGTGACCGTGAAGGCCGGTTTTGTACCAATTCAGATGCCAACGCCCAGACCAGGGCCTACGGACTCCCCAAGCCCTACGCCGACTGGCTCGCCAACCCCCACCCCCACCACATCCCCCAGCCAATCGCCAGAGCCATGGAAGAACCCATTTCCGGACGTGAGCGATACCGGTTGGTATATCAAAGCGGTGGAGTTTGTTTGCAAGAACGGTCTGATGTCTGGCTACGCAAACGGCAGGTTTGGCCCCACTGACAGCCTGACCCGCGCTCAGTTCGCGCAGATCATCTACAACAATGAGGGCAGGCCCAAGTCCGGCAGCGGCAGATTCAGCGATGTGACCACCGGTTGGTACGTGAACGCGGTAAATTGGGCAGCGGCAAAAGGTGTCGTTGCCGGAGTTGGAGGGGGCAAATTTGCTCCTGACCTGCCTATTACACGGCAGGATTTGGCGGTGATGCTCTGGCGGTACGCCGGGAGCCCCGAACCGCGCAAGAATGAGCTTGATTTCAGCGACACCGGGAAGGTAAGCACCTATGCGTGGAAAGCCCTGTGTTGGGCCCATGAGAGCGGTATTGTCAGCGGCAAGGGGAACGGTGTGCTAGACCTGAGGGGGAACGCTACTCGGGCTGAGGCGGCGCAGATGGTGATGAAATTTGTTAACAACCTCTGACTGCAACAAAAGAAACCCACAAAAATCAAAACGTCAAAATGTCGTTTTGGTGGGCGAAAGATTTTCGGTGACCAGATTTGAGGTCATGGCAGAATCTGCCACGACCTCAAACATCGGAAGTCTATCGGAAGACAAACGAAAAATGATGTGCTACAATCTGTAATGTGAAAAAGTAGCGTCGTGAAGAGGCGTATAAGGCTCAAGTGAAAATCGGAATGAAGATATTTCGTTCTGATTCTCGCGAGGTATATGATTTGTGAACAAATTTCGGCGGACCAACTTTGAGGTTGCGGCAAATTTTTCCATGACCTCAAATCAGAAAATCAAGTTTACATTTTACATTTTTGATTTTTTCTGCTGCCAACAGTTAGAGATACCGAACAAAAAAAGCAAGTGTGCAACTTGCACATCTGCTTATGGAGTTCACGGCGTTTAGCGCCACTACCATAGCCATTCTCTCAAATGTAAATTTTTTATGAACTTGGTTTATTTTTATATAATTTTAATTTGATATAGTCAAAAAATATTTATTTCACCAACAGCGAGTAGAAAAAAGTGAAATTTTGAATTTTGTCAAGTGTATAATATTAGTGGTAAGATAATTAGAGGGGAGTAGACTTGGTACTCCCAAATTCGCAAAGCGGCGTATTGGCTTCGGCTGAACGCCGCTTTTTTCATGCCCATTTTAGGTGACCAGGGGCGTCGCCCCATCACATAGAATACTTTCAAGGAGTGATGCTATGGCAATTTTCAGAGTATGGCACGACAAGGACTACACAGTAATGAGCAATCACCACCTGCGCGACCCAGCGCTCTCCCTCAAAGCAAAGGGACTGCTCTCGCAAATGCTGGCCCTGCCGGATGATTGGGACTATTCCATCGCGGGGCTGGCCTACATTAACCGCGAGGGCGTAGGGGCTATCCGTTCAGCCATAAACGAGCTGGAGCGGGCTGATTACCGGCAACGAGTACAGGGGCGCGGCAGCGGCGGCAAGCTGGCGAACATCATCTACAATGTCTACGAACAGCCGTTGTGCAAAAACCCGACAACGGATAATCCGCTAACGGAGAAACTGCCGATGGAAAACGGCACACAACTAAATAAAGATAAACAAAGTAAAGATAAAATAAATATAGATATATCCAATCCCATCCTTTCCCGAGAGGATGGGATTGGATTTGAAACGAGTTATGCCGGTTATGAACAGTTGGTAAAAGAAAACATTGAGTACGACCATCTTGTAGATGTGATGGACAAGCCGCTGCTAGATGGCGTCGTCAATAAACAAGGAGCCAAATAGCAATACAACGGATCTGGACAGCGGCGGCGAAGGAAGAGGCGTTTTTGGCGTAGCGCGTAGCAATACCGCGCCATCTTTTGAGAA
>NZ_JAWXXJ010000056.1:0-6199 GCF_034335085.1 Acutalibacter caecimuris
GAGAGGTATTGCCACTCGTTATGCCAAAACCTCGGATGCTTTTATCGCCGCGGTACACGTCCGTTGTATCGCCATTTGGGCTGCTATCCGTACTTAATTCGTGTAGACACTATCTAGAAATTCCGGGGTTTTCTGATTTGTCCTTATTAACAGAGAAAGCCCCTGTAAATCCTTGCAAACACAAGGTTTATCAGGGCTTTCGTACTATATGCGGGATTGTTTTCCCTTACATTTTCCCTTTACAGATTCAAAACAGTCTTGATAAATTCCTCCATCCGCGCGGCGCTGTCTACCTTCATCTGTTCGCTGAAATGCCCATACACATCCAGAGTAAAAGCGGCTGACGCGTGGCCCAGGTTGCCTTGAACCGTCTTGATATCGTCCCCAGCCCGGATAGCATTCACGGCATACGTGTGGCGGGTATCATGAAAGCGTACCCCTTCAAGCCCGGCCCGCGATAGGAGGCTCTGAAAGTGGTAGTTTACATTCCTTTGTTCCATGGGACCGCCTATGCGTGTAGTAAATACCAGGCCATACGCATTATCCCACGCCGGGCCCGCCCGAAACTGCATTTTAGCCTGCAAGACGCGCTGGCGCTGTAGGGCCTGCATAGCCGTGGCGGCTGCTGTAATGACCCGCCCCTTGCCGCTTTTAGGGGAGGCAAACAAGCCCCGGGCCCGATGTTCCTGGCGGGCGAGCTGCTTATTTACGGTGATGGTAGTCTTGTCAAAATCCACGCAATCCCAGGTGAGGCCCAGCAGCTCGCTTTGACGCAGGCCGGTGAACAAGGCCAACCGGATAAGCTGTTCTAAATCGTGCCCTTCTGCCGCTTTCAGCAGGGTGGCTGTTTGTCCATCGTCAAGGGGGGATATCTCTTTTTTATCCAGCCGGGGAAGTTTGCACTTTGCGGAGGGGTTGCGGGGTATGTATTCCAGGTCAACCGCCTTTTCTAGGGCCGTGTGCAGCACTTGGTACACTAAGCGCACGGAACCGGGGGAGATATCCAGGCCGTTTATAAAGCCCTGTACTGTATGAGGGTGCAGCTCCGAAAGCCGGACAGCGCCCAGGCCGGGGGCTATGTGATTCTTGACCGCCCCTTTGTATGTGCGGACAGTGCAAGGCTTTAAGCCGCCCATATAATCCTTTTGCCATACTTCCAGCCACTGCCCCACCGTCATGCGTTGTGGGGCCGTATACGTGCCCCGGTTGACCTCTACCGCCGCGGTCTGCATTTTCTCCCTGACCTCTTTCTGTGTTTTGCCGGTGAAAGAGCGCTGTACCTGTTTGCCTGTGCCGGGGTCCCGGCCTGTGGTGATACGCGCCTCCCAATAGGTGTACTCCTTGCCGCCCCTGGTAACTGTCTTCTTTCTGATAGTCCCGTTGCCTTTCGCTGACTTTTTCGCCATGATGTGCTCCTTTCTGTTTGACACCACGGCGCTTTTCTGGTATAATAATAGGCGCACTGGTGCCTTGATTCATCGTCCTGGTATTTGTGCGTTTGCCGCCTTGAGTGTTCCCGCACTCAGGGCGGTTTCTATTTGCAGGGGGTGTACGCCCCTTTCTGCTTGGGCTATGAGGGGGGTAACGGTTTGTTACCCCCTAATTTTGCTCTGTGGGGCCCTCTGGCGGGCTTTCGCCGCTCTCTGGTATAGTTTCACTATCTTCGGGAGAGGGGCATTGTAGGGGTTGCTCAATGTGTATATTCGGGGGTAAGTCCCTTTGTAACAGCTTTAATTCTAATGTCTTTGCAGCAACCTTTAAGCCGTTCTTCGCACAACTTAACAATTCATGTAGATCGTCTTCGGTCATTACAGAAAATCCGTCATCATATCTGAAACGGTATCTTCCATCAAGTTTTATAAGGTCATAGCCAATAGAATTTAGCAGCGTCTTTAGAGCCGTTTCTTCATCTGTTAATGGGTCTGATTTTAACATTTCTTTCCTTAATTCATCCCAAATCATATGTGTCGCATTAGAATCATTTTCCTCGGTTAAACTAACCCAATCCACCCCTAAAGCGGTAGCTACGCGCTTGAGCGTATCATTTTTGGGATTACGCAAGCCCCGTTCCCATTGGCTGATACTCTGAAAAGGGACATTAAGCTTTTGCGCCAATTCGGATTGCGTCATACCCGCTTTTTTTCGAGCTTCTTTTATGAGTTGTCCTGTTGTCAATGATATCACCTCTTTTTCCTATAGTGGTTAGTATACCACAAATTGAAAAAAAATCAAGCAAAAGTTTGAAAATGTGTCTTGACAAATTCACTCTTATGCGTTACAATGGATTCGCTCAAAAGAATGAGTGGGGGTGAGACAATGCGAATTGACCGAGTAAAGCTGATAGCCGAAATGGCCAGAAAAGACCTGACCACGCTGGACTTGGCAGAAACTTCCGGCCTTTCCCGGGGGACTATTACCGGAATAAGGAGCGGAAAAAGCTGCTCTAAGGCAAGCGCGGACAAGCTCGCCAAGGGCCTGGGCGTACCTGTGTCAGATATCATCGAGAAAGGAGGCTAAGACCATGCCGGACGCGATTCTGACCGTACCAGAGGTGGCAAAGCTCTTGAAGGTGTGTTCCAAGACGGTATACACCTGGACGCACCGGGCAGACTTCCCCGCCGTAAAGATTGGCAACACCACGCGCATACCGTATGGGCTGCTCATGGATTGGGTGAACGCCCAGGCGCAGAAGAAGGAGGTATGACACCATGCAAAACAGGATATTGGTAAATCTCAGGGCCTTTCCTGTGAAGGTCACAGACACCAGGGACGGCAAGACCCATGAGCAACTGCTTGTGCTGGACAAGGCCCAGCTCCAGGCGGCACAGATTGTGGGTCAGTCCAGCCGAGAGCTCATAGAGCGCATATGCACCCGCCAGGGCTTTAAGGTGCAGGACATAGGAACGCCCCGCAAGCGCTCTGTAGCCGTTGACCTGACGGAACTGTATACCGAGGTAATGGGGGTGGAGGATTGACCTTTGATAATTTCCTCTCAAGGCTCGAGGGGGTACATAAAAGCGGCGGGCAGGCCACCGCCCGCTGCCCAGCCCATGAGGATAAGCACCAGAGCCTTTCTGTGAGCCTTGGGAGCGGCGGGAAAATACTGCTTAACTGCCACGCCGGGTGCAGAACAGAGGCCATTGTGAGGGCGCTGGGACTCAGTATGCGCGACCTGTTCACCGAGGACAGGCCCACGCAAAAGAGACAGCTAATAGCTACATACAGCTACCCGGGCGGGGTGCAGAAACTCAGGTACAGCGACAAAAGCTTTAGTTGGCGCAAGCCTGACGGCAAGGGCGGCTGGGAGTATAACCGCCGGGGCGTGCCCCGCTCTCTGTATATTCGTGGCGGGCTCTCGGGTATCATCTTTGCCGTGGAGGGCGAGAAGGACGCTGACAATCTCCACCGGTTGGGCTATACCGCCGTATCCGGCGAGGACGGCGCGGGGCCGGGCAAGTGGAAAAAGGAGTACACAGAACAGCTCCGGGGGCAGGTGGTGGTGATTCTGCCGGACAATGACAGTGTGGGCAGGGACTACGCCCGGGAGGTCGCCGGGGCACTGTACGGCGCGGCACAGAGTGTGCGGCTGTGCGACCTCTCCACCGTGTGGCCTGAGATACCCGAGCATGGGGACATCAGCGACATGATAGCGGCGCTGGGCAGAGATGAAACGTACAAGCGGCTGGGAAAGCTTATACAGCAGGCAAAGGAATGGGAGCCGGATTTGGAGAGCCCCGGCAGTAGTTCTCTGCTGTCCCTGTTCAAGCCGCTGGACAGTTTCCCTGAGGAGGAGGCCAAATGGCTTGTGCCTGGATGGATACCAGAGGGGCAGATATCTGTTATTGCCGCCGATGGCGGTATAGGCAAGACCACGCTCTGGTGCCACATCATAGCGGCGCTCTCAAGCGGCAGGAGCTGTATTTTAGACTCGCCGGGCCATGTGCGGGAGCCCATGCGCATTACGTTCTTTACCACCGAGGACAGTGTGCGCAAGAAATTGAAAAAGAAACTCCGGCTTGCTGGCGCAAATATGAACAACATAACCACCCCTGACTTTGTGGGTGACCGGGATGGGCTCTTGCACAAGCTGAAATTTGGGAGCCCGGAGATGGAGGAGGCGCTGCGGGCCCTTCGCCCGGTGCTGTGCGTGTTTGACCCGGTACAGGGCTTTACCCCGCCAAAGGTCAATATGGGCTCAAGAAACGAAATGCGGGACTGTCTTGCTCCTCTCGTCTCCATCGGCGAGGACATCAACACCACGGCTCTTATCATCTGCCACACAAACAAGCGCCCCAAAGCATACGGACGCGACCGCATAGCGGACAGTGCCGACCTGTGGGATATCGCCCGCTCTGTGATGATGGCGGGTTTCACCGATGGACAGGGTGTGCGCTACCTCAGTAACGAGAAAAACAACTACGGCGCACTGCAAGAAACTATCCTATTCACCATTGACAATGATGGACAGATTCAAAAGGCCGGCACTTCCTGGAAACGCGACCGGGAGTACATACAGGGGGCCGAGCACCAGAAGTCCGCGCCCATGCGGGAGGACTGTAAGGCGTTCATCATGAAGACCTTGACGGAGGCCGGAGGCGAGCTGCCTACCGTGGATTTGGAGGCAAAGGCCACTACGGCGGGGTATAGTTTCAGCGCCATAAAGAGGGCGAAGTCCGAGCTGAAAGCAGAGGGAAAGACCCGGATATTTCAAACCGGTAGTGCCAGAAAGGGAAATATTATCTGGTATATCCAAGCCACATCGTCCGCTCAAGATGATTTCATGGAGCTTTCAGAAGATACTCCAACACCATTTGATGAGCCTAAACAGGTCAAACTGATTTAGGTGGTATAGAGAAAACATTTTCCCCAGAAAATAATAGGATTTTTTCACTTTACCACCTGGTACAGAGAAAGCCCAAAACCGCCAGAGAAAAGTTTTTACTTTACCGCCTGGTATAGAGAAAACTCCCTAGAAAACACTAGGTTTTTCTTTCACTTGACCCCCTGCTGTCTCTCTGACGGCAGACCGCAAAACAGAAAGGAGCAAATACAATGAGCTTTTACAAGACCTGCCCCCACTGTGGGGCACACTTAGACCCCGGCGAGCACTGTGATTGCCAAGATAAAGAAGAAACCGCCCCCGGTGCTACCAACACTGAGAGCGGCAGAGTGGAAAAGGTTACAGCTATCCAAATTTCCACTCCCAGTATACCAAAAACTTAGGAAGATTGCAAGATGAAAAATATCTCGGATGTCCTTGACCTGATAGAACTGCTTTTAAGAGAGCTGAATAAAATCCGCAGTGCAGTGGATGAGGAAGAAACATACCGCAGAAACCTTAGATTCTGTGCAAACCATGGGCTTATCTGTCTTGAGTATCACCGGCGGCACGCAGGGCAGGAAGAAAAGGCACAGTATAAATAAATCAAAGGGAGAATTATAAGATGAATAACTTTTTTAGCTTTTGTGCAGACCTGGAGAAAACTAAATACAAGCTGGAGGGTTGTCTGAGTTTGATGTACGTGATGGACGCCGGCATGGATGACGTAGGTATGGATCAAAAAGCTTTTTACGGCCTTACCAGTTTGCTTGAAACAATACTGGATGAGCTTGAAGATGAAAGCAGGCTGGCATATGAGTATAACAAGGGTATTTTAAACGAGAAGGGCAAACATGAAAGGACGGTGACCGGATGAAGATAGCCATTACATACAAGCCCCACGAGTCCCCGCAAGCGGCGGGCATAATCTCCATGATACGCGAGCAAATACCCGGCATTAAGGCCCGCAAAAGTGACCGCTACGCCCCCTTTTATCACGTGTATCTTACCACAAGAAATGCCGGAAACCCCAGTAATCACAAGGGAAATGCTTGACATACCCCCCTATCTATGATATAATAATTTATAGATAAGGCATGGAGTACCGCCGATAGGCAGAGCCAGGATTTGACTGAGCAAAGCGAAATCAACATCAAGGGCATGGGAATCAGCTTACCGCTGGTATTCCATGCCTTTTTTATTTTAGCCTAACTCAGGCGTAAACGGAGGTATTTGCTATGACAGAAAACATCACCAATATCGAACAGCAGGCCACTCAGACCCCGGAGGCAAGCGGGGGCGAAAAGCTGTTCACCCAGGCCGAGCTTGACCGCATCATTGGGGAGCGGCTGGCCCGCGCCAAAGCTGACAAACGCACAG
>NZ_JAWXXJ010000057.1:0-6135 GCF_034335085.1 Acutalibacter caecimuris
ATCTGATGATGGTCTTGTCCGCCATTCCCGACATTGAAATCACCTGCACGGATTCCTGCGAGTGCTTCGATGATAACCAAGCGTATTTGCGGGGGCGGCTCCAGGAGGAAGGGAATCCGCTGGTGCGCCAGCTCTTGGAGCAGGACAGAGAAATGCTCGACCGGGCGCAGGCTGAGATGGCGACCGCCCGGCAGTTCCTGTTTATCAGCCGGTGCAAGGGGATGAAAGCTGACCAGGTGTTCCAGGCTGTGAACCGTATTGAGAAAGTAATCTCCGAGCAGGGATTTGAAGTCAGGCGTATGCGCAAGAGCGACATCAAGCGATTCTTGGCTATCTATTTCGACGCCAGCATGAACGGCGACCAACTCCCGGATACAGACGGCGGCCAATTTTTCGAGGTAGGACAATATGAGCCGGAGGATTAAATTCGGCGTTTTTGCGTTTCTGCTGTCGGCTGTCCTCGTCACCTGTGGGGTGATGATTGGCAGGGAACTGCTGTCACGGCAGAAAGAAAAAGAGGATTTTGAGCAGCTTGCCAAGCTGGTGACAGTGGAAAATTCCAATGTAACTCCCACCCCAACGGAACCGCCTGCTGCTAGTACAAAGCCGAATAGTGAGGATGTCTCAGAGGGATCTCCTCCTGAGAATGAACCGGCGCAGCGCGACCTCTCCGAACTGTTCGCCATGAACGATGATTTTATAGGCTGGCTGTGCATCCCTGAAACCGATATCAACTATCCCGTGATGCACACGCCTGACAATCCTGAAAAGTATCTGCGCCGCAATTTTCAGGGCGAGTACAGCGAGTCGGGCGTTCCTTTTTTGGATTCTCGGTGTGCATTGGACAGCGACAATCTCATCATCTACGGACACAACATGATGAATGGAACCATGTTCGCCGGTCTGCAAGGGTATGTGCGGGAGGATTTCTGCAAGGCCCACCCCAGTGTAGAATTTCAGACGGCAGACGGCTGCGCGGAATATCGGGTGTTCGCCGTGGCCTGGGTCAAAAGTAATGATGACTGGTACAAGTTCGTAGGTGCCACTGGCGCGAAAGATTTCAACAGTGCTGTTGAGAGAATCATTGGCAAGGCACTATTTCAAGTAGTCAGCAGACCAGAGTTTGGCACTCAAATCCTGACTTTGTCTACCTGTTACGACTCCGCCCACAACGGCAGGCTGCTGGTGCTGGCTGCAAAATTATAGAAAGGTTGTGTGACTATGTCCAAGAAGACAAAGAATAAAAAGATGAATCCGGCCCAGCTTGAAGCTGTGCGTACAAAAGATTTCTTCGACTGCATCCTGCCGGGCTCGGTGCGCTTTATGAGCGATTATTATATCGTGGGCGACTCGTACCGCTCGGTGTGGGTAGTGCGGGAGTACCCGCCCAGCACGGAGGAACAGGCCATTCTCTCCCAGCTTGCCGACCGCAGCGGAGTAACTTTGCGCATTTATCATCGACTGGTGGAACCTATGGAACAGAGGAAAATCCTGCAAAATGCCACCAGGAAGAACAAGCTCATGTCCGGGGGCAACGATGTGAATGAGACCATCGAAGCCCAAGGGAACCTTCAGGATGTGGTGGAACTTCTCGCTAACCTGCGGAAGAACAAAGAACCTCTGCTCCATTGCTCGGTGTTCATCGAGCTAAAGGCTCGGAGCCTGGACAAGCTCAAGGAGCTCCAGAGCGAGATATCCATGGAGCTGACCCGCTCGAAAATCTCCGTAGACCGGCTGACTCTGCGCCAGAAAGAGGGCTTCCTTTCTGTTCTGCCTGTGGGCGCGAATCAGTTCGGGGCGCAGTATGAGCGGGTGCTGCCTGCAAGCTCGGTAGCAAATTTGTACCCCTTCAACTTCTCCGGCAAAACCGATCCCCACGGCCTCTATATCGGGCGGGACAAGTACGGCTCCAATGTGCTTGTGGATTTTGACCGCCGGGCCGAGGACAAGACCACCAGCAACATCCTCATCCTCGGCAACTCCGGGCAGGGCAAGTCCTACCTGCTGAAACTCATTTTAACAAATTTACGGGAGTCCGGCAAGACCTGCATTTGCCTGGACGCGGAATCGGAGTATGAGGAACTGACCCGCGCCCTGGGCGGCTGCTATATCGACTTTATGTCCGGGGAGTACACCATCAACCCGTTGGAGCCCAAAGCCTGGACGGACGGCTCCGGGGAGGTGGATGTTACTACGCCCGATGCATTCAAGCGGGTAACACGATTGAGCCAGCACATTGCGTTCCTCAAGGACTTTTTCAGGGCCTACAAGGATTTCACCGACGCTCAGATCGACACCATAGAGATACTCCTCATGAAGCTGTACGCCCGGTTCGGCATCACCGACAGCACCGACTACGCCACTAAAAAGCCCTGCGATTTTCCCATCCTCTCTGATTTCTACAAGCTGTGCCAGGAGGAATATCACACCTACGACAAGGAGCGCAAGTACCTCTACACCGAGGAAATGCTGCAGGAGGTGTGCCTGGGCATCTACTCCATGTGCGTGGGGGCAGAATCCAAATATTTCAACGGGCATACCAACATTGTGGATGACCGGTTTCTGTGTTTTGGCGTGAAAGGGCTGATGGACACCAACAAGCGGCTCAAGGACGCCATGCTGTTCAACATTCTCTCCTATATGTCAAACGAGCTGCTGGGCAAGGGTAACACCGCTGCCAGCATAGACGAACTGTATCTGTTCCTCACCAACATGACGGCAATCGAATATATCCGCAACGCCATGAAGCGTGTGCGGAAGAAGGATTCCTCGATTATTTTGGCCAGCCAGAATATTGAGGATTTTCTCATTCCCAGCATCCGGGAATTCACAAAACCCTTGTTCTCCATCCCCACCCACCAGTTCCTGTTCAACGCCGGGCAGATCAACCCCAAGGATTTTATGGACGCTTTGCAGGTGGAGCCCAGCGAATTTGAACTCATAAAGTACCCGGAGCGGGGCACCTGTCTGTACCGCTGCGGCAATGAGCGGTATCTGTTGCAGGTGATTGCGCCGGATTACAAGTCTGCTCTGTTCGGAAAGGCGGGAGGCCGATGAGTGCAGCGCTGGGCGCGGCTCTGAAAAAGCTTGCTGTTGCTCTGCTGTCCGACCCCAAGACAATGAAAAAAGTGTTGGCTATCGTGCTGACGTTCTTGGTGGCTATCATCATGCCTGTAGCAGCGGTGATCGCCATTTTTAGCACAGATTTCGAGATAGACGTGCCGGAATTCCAGCGCATGGCAATCCAAAACCTGACCCCGGAGCAGCGGGCCGACCTGCAATTTATAGAGGACACCGGCAACGAAATCCAGGCGGCGCTGACCGCCAGAGGGCAGGAAAAACGGCTCAAGGAGGCGCTGGTGCTGTTCCTTTTTGCTCTGGGCGACTTCGCTCATGAGCCTGATTTCGTCACTAAGCTGGCAGGTTGTTTCGTGGAGGGTCAGACCCATGCGGAGCTTATTGCCGCTGTCAACACCGCCTTCGGCACAAATATTGACCCGGAGGACTTCGAGAAAATCATGTCTTTCGTGAACCGCCAGATCGTGGACGTGGCCCGCTCCCAGCTTGGCAATGTAGGCGGCGAACCCTATTGGAGCTGGTACGGGTTCCCCTCTCGGGTGGAGTGGTGCGCCTGCTTTGTAAGCTGGTGCGCCGACCAGTGTGGGTATATCGACAGCGGTATTATACCACGATTCTCCGGCTGTGAGCAAGGGGCTGGCTGGTTCAAGGCAAGGAATCTCTGGCAAGATGGTTCCGCCACGCCGACTTCCGGCGCTATTATTTTCTTTGACTGGGTGGACGAAAACGGCCTCCAGGACGGCAGCCCCGACCATGTGGGCATCGTGGAGAAAGTGGAAAATGGCAGGGTATACACTATAGAAGGAAATTCGGGCGATGCCTGTCAGCAGAACAGCTACCCTATAGGGTATTTTGAAATCTACGGATACGGCACTCCCAAATACGAACTCGGAGGTACAGAAGATGATAGTGAAAGTAATACCCCAGCGCAAGGAGCCTGAGATTTTTGCCCAGCCCTGGGAAATCGAGCATATAGTTGAACTGCCACCGGGGGAATTCCTCTATTTTAAGGAACACTTGCTGGAAGATTATCCCTTCATCGCAGAACAAGCCAAGGAGTTGCACACCGATGGACATGGCATCACCCATGGAATGCTGGTGCTCTGTGAGGGAATCGATGACGGCATCCTCGTGAATTCAGAAGGGAGTTCCTATGCCCGGTATGCAGCATATATCTCCGGTGCGCGAACACTCGCTCTTATGAACCGCTACCCGTCCCTGTACGACTTCTGCGTGGGGATGGACGCGCTGGTGGAGAAATATGTTCAGCAGGCGTTGGCTGGGCAGGAGGACGGTGGCTTCACCCTGCCCTATTCAGATTTGGACGCGGAGGTGGAGCAGCGGGTATACGATGAGGACATGGTCAATTTTGACCGGCAATTATTTCTGGATATGCTCTCGGAGCGCCCGGAATTCGACGAGGTGGAGACCACGCAAAATGAAATATACCTGACCATCGCCCCGGAGTTTGTGCAGGAACAGGCTCCGGGGATGTCTATGTGAAGGAGTTGATACCCCATGAAAAAAGACAGCATCACTATCCCCTACGACGAGGAAAAGCTGGCGGCTCTGCGGCTCTATCTGGGGCAGAAGAATCAGTCGGTGGAGCAGGAAATGGTCTCTGCTGTGGACACGCTCTATGCCAAAGCCGTGCCCGGCAATGTGCGCGAGTTCCTGGATCTGCGCTCTAGCATGGAGGTGAAGCCCGCGGAACGGCGCAAGCGCCCCCGGCCTACACCAGAATCAGAACCGGCTGTTGACGTTCATGCAACTTCCTCCGATCCTCTCCCGGAAAGCCGTGATAGCTTTTGAGAACACAGAAATTTGGTATAGAAATCGAGATGACCGGCATCACCCGCGCGGCTGCGGCCCAGGTGATTGCCGGTCATTTTAATACCAGCGCCACCCATGTGGGCGGGATATACGATGCCTTCGCTGTCCGGGACGGTGACAACCGCCAATGGAAAGTGGTCAGTGATTCGTCTATCCACAGGGAGTCACGGCGGGGCGAATCCCGAAATGCGGCCTATGCGGTGGAATTCGTGTCACCTATCTGCAAGTACGATGACATTGGGACTATTCAAGAGTTGATACGGAAATTGCGCTCTGCCGGGGCCAAGGTCAACAGCTCGTGTGGAATTCATATCCACATTGACACCTCACCCCATGATGTAAAAACGCTCCGTAACATCGTGAATATCATGGCGGCGAAGGAGGACTTGCTCTATAAATCCCTAAAGGTGGATGTTCACAGAGAGCATTACTGTGCCAAAGCAGATACCCGGTTTCTGGATGAGCTCAATGCAAAACGTCCCACGTCTATGGATACCTTGGAGTCAATCTGGTACAATGGCCGGTCTGGTAGAAATTATCATTATGATGAGAGCCGCTACCATGGGCTTAACCTGCATAGCGTGTTCTCCAAGGGTACTATCGAATTCAGATTATTTAACTCCACGCTTCATGCCGGGGAGATAAAATCGTATATTCAACTCTGCATGGCGATAAGCCACCAGGCGTTGGTACAGAAGTCGGCCTCCCGCATCAAGACCCAGAGCAGCAATGAAAAGTACACGTTTCGGGTTTGGCTTCTGCGGCTGGGGCTGATTGGCGATGAATTCAAAACGGCCCGCCACCATCTGCTGAAGAATTTGGACGGTAATATTGCGTGGAAAGACCCAGCCCAAGCCGAAGCTCAAAAGCAAAGGCTGGCTGAAAAAAGGTTAGCTGAATCTGTTGCCCAAGCCATGGAGCAGGTGCCTGCGCCGGTAGAATCCACGGAAGAAATAGAGCAGGACGAGGCCCAAGAAATGGGCATGAGAATGTGAAAGGACGGTCGATATGGCTAAAAAATTGTACGTTGCCTATGGCAGTAATCTCAACAAAGAGCAGATGCGCTACCGCTGTCCCACAGCGAAATACGTTGGCGCTGGCGAATTGCAGGGCTATGAATTGCAGTTCAAGGGCCGGGAGCGCTCGGCATTCGCCACTATCGGTCGCAAGGATGGGGCCTCGGTTCCCGTGGGTCTGTGGGAAATCCAGGCCAGGGACGAGCGG
>NZ_JAWXXJ010000058.1:0-6134 GCF_034335085.1 Acutalibacter caecimuris
ATCTGATGATGGTCTTGTCCGCCATTCCCGACATTGAAATCACCTGCACGGATTCCTGCGAGTGCTTCGATGATAACCAAGCGTATTTGCGGGGGCGGCTCCAGGAGGAAGGGAATCCGTTGGTGCGACAGCTTTTAGAGCAGGACAGGGAAATGCTCGACCGGGCGCAGGCGGAGATGGCCACGGCCCGGCAGTTTCTGTTCATCAGCAGGTGTAAAGGCATGAAAGCCGACCAGGTGTTCCAGGCGGTCAACCGCATTGAGAAAGTGATATCTGAGCAGGGCTTTGAAGTGCGGCGCATGAGGAAAAGCGATATCAAGCGATTCTTAGCGATTTATTTTGACGCCAGCATGAACGGCGACCAGCTACCAGATACGGACGGCGGCCAATTTTTCGAGGTAGGACAATATGAACCGGAGGATTAGATTTGTGATTCTGGCTTTACTGTCACTGGCTGTTCTGCTGGTCTGCGGATTTATGATAGGCCGGGAACTGCTGTCACGGCAGAAAGAAAAAGAGGATTTCAAGCAGCTTGCCAAGATGGTAACTGTTGAGAAACCGTCTGCTACCCCTGCCCCAACAGGGTCTCCCCCAGCAGATAAACAGCCAGGGCCTGCCGCCACTTCCTCCCCTGATTCTCAAGAATCGCAAGAGCAGCGCCGTGACCTCTCCGAGTTGTTCGCCATGAACGAGGACTTTGTGGGCTGGCTGTGCATCCCAGATACGGATATCAATTACCCGGTCATGCACACGCCCGATGAACCAGAGCGGTATCTGCGCCGGGATTTTCAGGGCGAGTATAGCGAATCGGGTGTTCCCTTTCTGGATTTCCGATGTAGCCTTGACAGCGGCAACCTCATCATCTACGGACACAACATGATGAACGGCACCATGTTCGCCGCTCTGCAAGGGTATGTGCAGGAGGATTTCTGTGAGCAGCACCCCATCATCGAGTTTCAAACTGCGGATGGCTGCGAGGAATATCAATTGTTCGCCGTGGCCTGGGTCAAAAGTAATGATGAATGGTACAAGTTTGTGAGCGCCGATGCCGCCGAAGATTTCAACAGCGCTGTTGAGAAAATCATTGGCAAGGCACTGTTTCAAGTAGGCAGCAGCCCAGAGTTTGGCACCCAAATCCTGACGCTATCCACCTGCTACGACTCCGCCCACAACGGCAGATTGCTTGTGTTGGCGGCAAAAATATAGAAAGGTTTTGTGACTATGTCCAAGAAGAAAAAGAACAAGAAAATGAATCCGGCTCAGCTGGAAGCCATCCGCACCAAGGATTTTTTCGACTGCATCCTGCCGGGCTCCGTGCGCTTTATGAGCGATTATTATATCGTGGGCGACTCGTATCGCTCGGTGTGGGTGGTGCGGGAGTACCCGCCCAGCACGGAGGAACAGGCGATCCTGTCCCAGCTGGCCGACCGCAGCGGTGTCACTCTGCGCATCTACCACCGGCTGGTGGAGCCTATGGAACAGAGGAAAATCCTCCAGAACGCCACACGCAAGAACAAGCTCATGTCCGGGGGCAACGACGTAAACGAGACCATTGAGGCTCAAGGAAACCTCCAGGATGTGGTGGAGCTGTTGGCGAATCTGCGCAAAAACAAGGAACCCTTGCTCCACTGTTCTGTCTTTATCGAGCTAAAGGCCCGGAGCCTGGACAAGCTAAAGGAGCTGCAAAGCGAAATCAGCATGGAACTGACCCGCTCCAAGATATCCGTTGACCGCCTGACCCTGCGGCAGAAAGAGGGCTTCCTCTCGGTTTTGCCTGTGGGCGCGAATCAGTTTGGAGCGCAGTATGAGCGGGTATTGCCCGCCAGCTCGGTTGCCAATCTGTATCCCTTTAACTTCTCCGGTAAGACCGATCCCCACGGCCTTTATATCGGCAGGGACAAGTACGGTTCCAATGTGTTGGTGGACTTTGACCGCCGGGCCGAGGACAAGACCACCAGCAATATCCTGATCCTCGGCAACTCCGGGCAGGGCAAGTCCTACCTGTTAAAGCTCATTTTAACAAATCTGCGGGAGTCCGGCAAGACCTGCATCTGCCTGGATGCGGAATCAGAGTATGAGGAACTCACCCGCGCCCTGGGTGGCTGCTATATTGATTTCATGTCCGGGGAGTACACCATCAACCCGCTGGAGCCGAAAGCATGGACGGACGGCTCGGGCGAGGTGGATGCCGCCACGCCCGATGCATTCAAGCGGGTGACGAGGCTCTCACAGCACATTGCGTTCCTCAAGGACTTCTTCCGGGCTTATAAGGATTTCAGCGATGCCCAAATCGACACTATAGAAATCCTGCTTATGAAACTCTACGCCCGGTTCGGCATCACGGACAGCACCGACTATGCCACCAAAAAGCCCTGCGACTTCCCCATCCTCTCCGACTTCTATAAGCTGTGCCAGGAGGAATTCCACACCTATGACAAGGAGAGAAAGTACCTCTACACCGAAGAAATGCTGCAGGAAGTTTGCCTGGGCATCTATTCCATGTGCGTGGGCGCGGAGAGCAAATATTTCAACGGTCATACCAATATTGTGGATGACCGGTTCCTGTGCTTCGGGGTCAAGGGTCTCATGGATACCAACAAAAGGCTCAAGGACGCTATGCTATTTAATATCCTGTCGTATATGTCCAACGAACTGTTGGGCAAGGGCAACACGGCTGCATCTATCGATGAGCTGTACCTGTTCCTCACGAACATGACGGCAATCGAGTATATCCGCAATGCCATGAAACGAGTGCGCAAGAAGGATTCTTCGATTATTCTGGCCAGCCAGAATATCGAGGATTTTCTCATTCCCTCGATTCGGGAATTCACAAAGCCTCTGTTCAGCATTCCCACCCACCAGTTTTTGTTCAACGCCGGGCAGATCAACCCCAAGGATTTTATGGACGCTTTGCAGGTTGAACCCAGCGAATTTGAACTCATAAAGTACCCGGAGCGGGGCACCTGTCTGTACCGCTGCGGCAATGAGCGGTATCTGTTGCAGGTGATTGCGCCGGATTACAAGTCTGCTCTGTTCGGAAAGGCGGGAGGCCGATGAGTGCAGCGTTGGGTGCTGCGCTCAAGAAAATTGCGGTTGCTCTGCTGTCAGACTCGAAAACTCTCAAGAAAGTGCTGGCCATTGTGCTGGTTCTTCTGGTGGCGGTCATCATGCCCATCGCGGCGGTGATCGCCATTTTCAATACTGATTTTGAGATAGATGTGCCGGAGTTCCAGCGGCTTGCCATCCAGAACCTGACCCCGGAACAGCGGGCCGACCTGCAATTTATCGAGGACACCGGCAACGAAATCCAGGCGGCGCTGACCGCCAGAGGGCAGGAAAAGCGGCTCAAGGAGGCTCTGGTGCTGTTCCTTTTTGCTCTAGGGGACTTCGCCCACGAGCCGGGATTTGCCGAAAAGCTGGCAGGGTGTTTCGTGGAGGGGCAGACCCATGCGGAACTCATTGCCGCTGTCAACGCCGCCTTTGGTACGGACGTCAACCCAGACGATTTTGAGAAAATCATGTCTTTTGTGAACCGGCAGATCGTGGACGTAGCCCGGTCCCAGCTCGGCAATGTGGGTGGTGAACCCTATTGGAGTTGGTACGGGTTTCCCTCGCGGGTGGAGTGGTGTGCTTGCTTCGTCAGTTGGTGCGCTGACCAGTGTGGGTATATCGACAGCGGTATTATACCACGGTTTTCGGGCTGTGAACAGGGGGCTGGGTGGTTCAAGGCGAGAAACCTCTGGCAGGACGGCTCTGCCACACCCACATCGGGAGCCATTATATTCTTCGATTGGGTGGATGGTGACGGCACCCAGGACGGCAGCCCCGACCATGTGGGCATCGTGGAGAAAGTGGAGAACGGCAGAGTTTACACCATAGAAGGCAACTCCGGCGACGCCTGCCAGCAGAACAGCTACCCCATAGGG
This sequence comes from Acutalibacter caecimuris, assembly GCF_034335085.1. Lineage (NCBI taxonomy): Bacteria > Bacillati > Bacillota > Clostridia > Eubacteriales > Acutalibacteraceae > Acutalibacter > Acutalibacter caecimuris. Next base: position 3,927 of record NZ_JAWXXJ010000058.1, read on the forward strand.
TACTTTGAAATCTTTGGATATGGCACACCAAAATATGAATCAGGAGGTACGGAAAGTGATAGTGAAAGTAACGCCCCAGTGGAGGGAACCTGAGATCCTTGCCCCGCCCTGGGAGATCGTCCACACGGTGGAGCTGCCGCCAGGAAACTTCCGCAAGTTTAAGGAGGATCTCCTGCAGGCCCAGCCCTTTATTATGGAACACGCCAGCGAAATGTATATGGACGAGCATGGCATCACCCACGGGATGTTGGTGCTATGCGCGGGGATTGACGATGGTATCCTTGTGAATTCCGAGGGCTTTGCCTACGCACGGTACGCAGCATACCTCTCCGGCGCACGGACTCTGGCCCTCATGAACCGGTACCCCTCCCTGCGGGATTTTTGTGTGCAGATGGACACGCTGGTGGACAAATACGTCCAGCAGGCTGTGGTTGAGCAGGAGGACGGGGGCTTTACCCTATCCTATTCAGATTTGGACGCGGAGGTGGAAAAGAGGGTATATGACGAGGATATGGTCAATTTCGACCGGCAGTTGTTCCTGGATATGCTCTCCGAACGCCCGGAGTTCGATGAGGTGGAAACCACCCAGAACGAAATCTATCTGACTATCGCCCCGGAGTTTGTGCAGGAACAGGCTCCGGGGATGTCTATGTGAAAGGAGTGTTTCCTGTGAAAAAAGATTCTATTACCATCCCCTACGACGAGGAAAAGCTGGCGGCGCTCCGTCTCTATTTGGAGCAGAAGGGCCAGTCTGTGGAGCAAGAAATGGTCTCTGCTGTGGACACTCTCTACGCCAAGGCCGTGCCCGGCAATGTGCGCGAGTTCCTGGATCTGCGCTCTGGCATGGAGGTGAAGCCCGCGGAACGGCGCAAGCGCCCCCGGCCTACACCAGAATCAGAACCGGCTGTTGACGTTCATGCAACTTCCTCCGATCCTCTCCCGGAAAGCCGTGATAGCTTTTGAGAACGCAAAAATTCGGTATAGAGATCGAGATGACCGGCATCACTCGGGCTGCAGCCACCCAGGTGATCGCCGGTCATTTTAGTACCAGCGCAACCCACGTGGGTGGGATATACGATGCCTTCGCTGTCCGTGACGGTGACAGCCGCCAATGGAAAGTAGTGTCGGATTCCTCCATCCGCCTGGAAACCAGACGAGGGCAGACACGCAACACAGCCTATGCGGTGGAGTTTGTGTCCCCCATCTGCAAGTACGAGGACATTGGAACGATTCAGGAGATCATCCGCAAACTGCGCGCGGCTGGGGCAAAGGTCAACAGCTCCTGCGGGATTCATATCCACATTGACGCCAGCCCCCACGACGTGAAAACCCTACGCAACATTGTCAATATCATGGCAGCGAAGGAGGATTTGCTTTATAAGACCCTCAAGGTGGACGTTCACAGGGAGCATTACTGTGCCAAAGCAGACACACGGTTCCTGGACGAGCTCAATGCAAAACGCCCCACGTCTATGGATACCTTGGAGTCAATCTGGTACAATGGGCGGTCTGGCCGGAATTATCATTACGATGAGAGCCGGTACCATGGCCTGAATTTGCACTCAGTATTCTCTAAGGGGACGATTGAGTTTAGATTATTTAACTCCACACTCCATGCCGGGGAGATAAAGTCCTATATTCAGCTCTGCATGGCCATCAGCCACCAGGCGCTGGTGCAGAAGTCTGCATCACGCATCAAGACCCAGAGCAGTAATGAAAAATATACCTTCCGGGTGTGGCTGCTACGTCTGGGGCTGATCGGCGATGAATTCAAGACCGCCCGCCACCATCTGCTGAAGAATCTGGACGGCAATATTGCCTGGAAGGATCCTGCCCAAGCCGAGGCTCAGAAACAGCGGCTGGCTGAAAAAAGGCTGGCTGAGTCTGTTGCCCAGGCCATGGAGCAGGTACCTGCGCTGGTAGAATCCACGGAAGAAATAGAGCAGGACGAAGCCCAGGAAATGGGCATGAGAATGTGAAAAGGTGAGAAAATTGGCTAAAAAATTATACGTTGCCTATGGCAGCAATCTCAATAAGGGGCAGATGAAGTACCGCTGTCCCACGGCGAAATATGTTGGCACAGGTGAGCTGCAGGGCTATGAATTGCAGTTCAAGGGCCGGGAGCGCTCGGCATTCGCCACTATCGGTCGCAAGGATGGGGCCTCGGTTCCCGTGGGTCTGTGGGAAATCCAGGCCAGGGACGAGCGG
>NZ_JAWXXJ010000059.1:0-6072 GCF_034335085.1 Acutalibacter caecimuris
CAATGGAGACAGATATCGGTAACGATATGCGCCTCCGGGGTGTGATCGCCATGCTGGACGGAGCAACGGTGCTGAAAGTACCCGCCGCCCGCTTGCCCGGAAATTTCGGCTTTATGCTGACCCACCCATCGGCTACGGTTGCCCCCACCAAGCTGGAAACCTACAACGTCCACGACAACCCGCCGGGTATCTCCGGCGCGCTGGTGGAAGGCCGCATCTGCTATGGGGCTTTCGTGCTTGAAAACAAGGCGAAGGCCATCTACTACCAGGCACAGCCCGCCGCAACTGAAAACGAAACGGAAGACGAAATCGAATAACAGCCGGGCGTATGGGCACAGCTCATGCGCCCCTTTCGTAAGGAGTTGATATCATGAACCGACTGGACAAGGCGCTTTCCAGGGCGAGGGCGCTGTTCAAGCCGCCTGAGACGCTGGGGCCGGTCATTTTGACCCCATCCCCCGCCGGGTGGACGGCAGCGGCCCACCTGACCGGCAAGGCGGGCGTTTTCCGCCGAGAGGTTACAAACCATCCCGATCTTTCCTCTGCCCGGGCACATCTGCAAAGCTATGCCGGTGCAGAGGCCGCGCCGGTCATCCTGCTTGACGTGATGGGGTGACGCCGTGGCAAAGCGGCTGAAAATGTCCACCTCCCGGGAGGTGCGGCGCACGGTGAACCGCATTTCAAACCTGCTGCTGAATGGTGAGATAGACCCCAAGACCGCAAACGCTCTGCTGTATGGGTGTAACGTGGCGTTGGGGGCGATCCGGGTGGATGAGCAGCAGAAGAAACTGGACGAACTGGAAACGCTGGTGAAGGAGTTGGAGCAGAGATGAACGACCCCCGGAACAACGAGCAGCTGGCCGCGCAGGCTCAGCACGGCGACCAAGCGGCGCTTTACGCCTTGTGGGAGCAGGTGGAGCGGCTGGTATACTCGAAGTTCCGGAGGCTTTTTTATCGCTATGGCCCCGACCAATGCGCCGCTCACGGGGTAACGCTGGATGACCTCTATCAAGAGGGCTGGCTTGCGTTTTTGGCCGCTGTGAGGGCCTACAAGCCGGGCGGCTGGCGGTTCACTACCTATCTCAATTATGCCTGCAAGAACCGTTTCCGGGCCGCTATGGGCACAGACAGGCCCCGCCCGCTGGATATGGCAGACAGCCTTGACCGCCCCATCACCAGCGAAGATGGAACTGGCGCAATGAGTGACTTTCTCCCTGATGAGCAAGCGGCGGCCGATTTGGAACAGGTACACGAGCGGCAAGCCGGGGAGGCGGTTGCTCACGCATTGCAACGCGGCTTGAATACTCTTCCAGCGCTGCAAATCCAAGTGATACGCTGTCGGTTCTATGCTCAGCTGACACGCCCTCAAACGGCTCTCAAGCTGGGGGTAACCGCATCACAGGTGCAGAGGGAAGAAAGCCGGGCGCTGGCCGCTGGCCGCGCTCAGGCGGGATGCAGAAGTCAGCCGGGCGGGGTGGGCGGTTTGGGAGTAGTGTTGGGCGTGAATATCCCTTACAACAGAGAAAACGCAAAAGGACTGGCAGTCCCTTTGCCTTCTATAAGCAGCCTTTTTTAGGTGTTGTGGGGGTCTAAAGCGGAACACCCTTACAAATCATAAAGACCAAATAAAGACCAAACCGGCAAAAAAGCAAAAAGCCAACCCTCCAAAAATGGCGGTATCAAGCCAAATTTGAAGGGTTGGAAGTGTGAGGTGGATACGAAAAAGATATTTTTGCCAAATCGGTGTGCGTATCCGAACTCTCACGTCAAACTGGTATTACCTGCTCAACCTCCAGCCCTCCTACAAAAATCACCTTAACCTTCTCCTTTGACTCTACCACCACGCATTCCAGCACCTGCCTCACCAGCCGGTCATCATATTCCATGGGGTGATTCTCCAGCCCCTCCAGGATGGTGAAAATCTCACCCAGTCGAGATTCGGTATTCTCTTTTTCCTGCTGTGCATTATCATATTGAGCCAATTGTTGCTCCAGGCTGTTTTTCTCAGCCATGAGCGCCGCGGCCCTCTGTTCATCGAAATCTTCCACTGTATCTGTGGCTATAGCCTGCAACATAACCTTGAATTTCGCATCGATTTCTGCTATTCTGATTTGGATATCCAGGCTGTCATCCTCACCATCATCGTTTTTCAGGCCCATGCCGATGTGAAGTTTCAAGGCGCCCAGCACATCGGTACTCTGCTTTGCCATGCGCATGATTGCTGCCATGACGGCCTCCTGCAGCACACTTTCTTCCATCGTTGGTGAATGGTGGCAGTATTTCTTGCCAAAGTCCAACCGGTTGATGCACCGCCAGACTGGCTTCTTTTCACCTTTAACTGTCCAGGTACATCTTCGATAAGGGGTACCACATTCTCCACAGACCAGCAGTTCCGTGAGAGCATATTTACTTGAATACCGGCCCTGCTCGCTCTTAGTACCTTTCTGCTTTACTTTCCGCTTGCCGGTACGCCGAGCGAGTTCCTCCTGCGCCCGACCGAAAATGGCAGGGTCAATGATGGCCGGGTGGTTGTTCTCCACAAAGTACATGGGCCGGGCCTTGCCGTCGTTTCGCTTGACTTTCTTGCTCAAACAGTCCACCACATAGGTTTTGTTGAGGACGGCATTCCCCGCATATTTCTCATTTGAAATTATCGACTGTATCGTTCCAGGCACCCATCTGCCGGAGCCGGTAGGCGTTGGTATGCCGTCAGCAGTCAGGGCGTTGGCGATGGTGGTCATACTATCTCCAGCGAGAAAGCTGCTATAAATTCGTTTCACAACTTCGGCTTGCTCCGGGTCGATTTCCGGTTTACCATCTGGCCCGCGCCGGTACCCCAGGAACCGCTTGTACTGGAAGGGAACCTTCCCCTCTTTCGCGCTCTGGTTTTTGCCCCATATGACATTAGCGCTGATATTCTCTGACTCGCTCTGGGCGATGCTACCATAAATGGTGATATAAAACTCAGCCCCCGGCTGGGTGCTGTGGATGTTCTGCTCCTCGAAGAAGATGTCCACGCCAATCTCCTTGAGCATACGCACATACTTTAGCACGTCAGCGGTATTCCGGGCAAACCGGCTGATGGATTTCGTGATAATCATGTCGATTTTGCCGCGCCTGCACTGCTTTATCATTTTGTTGAACTCGTCGCGCTTTTTCGTGCTGGTGCCGGAGAGTCCTCTATCCGCAAAGATGCCCACAAAGGCCCATTTCGGCTCGCTTCTGATCTTCTCGGTGTAGTACCTCACCTGCACGTCATAGCTGTTTAACTGCTCCTCTTGGGCCGTGGAAACGCGGCAGTAGGCCGCCACCCGGAGCTGCCGGTGGGCTTGCTTGATTTCTTCAGCTATGTTGATTTTGGCAGGAATTTTGCGTACCACTTTCTTCGGAGTGGTTGCTGTCGGTTGCATATTCATCGTCCTTTCCGACCATCTGGTCATTTATCAATTTTATGCTCACGGTACCATTTGTTTCAAGGTAGACGGCTTGAACCGTCCTCTTGAAAAGTGGCATTGAAAAAGTTGAAAGCGGCTCTGCATCTGCGAGAACCGCTTTCAATCTATGGGCTATATAAGGAGCGGAGTCGATATCCGCGTATTTCAGAGAAACACACTCCAACATCTTTTTTCTCAAGGTGTTTTTATCGTAATCAAGTGTGTCAAATGTCCTGGCAATCTCATTTTCAGCTTTCAGAGTCTGCACACTCATGGACTCATCAATAACTGGAATTTGCAACGACCCAGGATTGACAATCACCTGGTTTAGCAGTACAGTAATATCATCCAGTAGGTCGCTGTCAGCCTTGTGAATCGCCGTGCGGCAGTCCGCATTGGAACATATCCATCGTTGCTGGCACTTTCTGATCCGGCTGTCATGTCTACGGTTCATTTCGGAACCACAGACCGGGCAAGTCACAGGCACATCTATATGAAAAATATCAGAAGTGCGGTTGGTACTGTGTTGGGTGTTCTTTTGGGCTTTCATCTCAATTGTGGTTTGATGAGTGTTCTCGTCAATGATAGCTGGAAAGCCGTTCCTGCCAGTGTATCGCTCATCCTCAATCAACCGCATAATGCGGGACTTATTCCAGCCGGTAACGCCGGGCTGATACTCAACATTTTCATCATTTAGTCGGTTGGCGATGTCCAGCAGGGACATACCGCTTTGATACTCGCTGAAAATACGATTCAGCACAGCAGCCTCCTGCGGATGGATAGTTATCGTGCCGTTCTGATACTGATACCCGAAGGGGATGTTCCTCTTTTTCATGCTGTGCGACACCTCACATTCTCAGGAATTTGCTCCGTGAAGGCCAGCCCTCCGACGAGATGAAAGGTCAGTGTTGAGTTGTCCACGACCGTGATGCTTTGGACAATTTCCTCGAATAATGCTTGGCTGAATGGCACACCAAGCACATATCCTGCCAAGGTGTCATCCAACGATTTCAGCGTGTATATCAGCTCATCGTCTTCATCCTCTGCCAGCGCCTTTTTGCGATCCAGTCGCAGGACATTGATTTTGTTACTGATGACCGAGGACTGTGCGGCAAAGTCGGTGGCGTTCAGAACGCCGTTAGTGTGGAGCCGGGCGACCACCAGATTTTGCGCACTTAAATCGGCTATCTGCTTGTCAATCTGACGTATCTTCTCTTGGCTCTCGCCGCCGCGATTCTGCATCATCTCCAGCTGATGGATAAGCGTACCCAGCAGGTCTTGTCGGTGGGCAGACAGCTTGTCTACGAGCAAGCAGAAGGTGTCGAAGACAGCATTTTCTCGCACACGCCTGCTTTTGCAATTTGTGGCTCCAGCAGCCTTATCACTGCACATCCAGTACACGGTTCCACGCAGCAGCTGTCGGCGGAAGGTACTCCCGCAGTCGGGGCAACGCAGGACACCAGACAGAATGGAGTTGTATTCTTTCTTTGTTGTGGTAATTCTGGATTCCTGCAGCCTTTGTGCTGCCTGGAATACCTCCCGGCTGACAATGGATGGATTGCTGTTTTCCACATAATATTGGGCCTTTTCCCCGTGATTACGCTTTTTTGCGGAAGGGCACCGTATCCGTCGTGTACTCCTTTTGCAGGAGTGCATCGCCCATATACCGTTCATTTTTGATGACATAGTCAATCGTAGTGTGGTGCCATTTTTGCTGACCATATCGCCGGGGAACACTCTCTGCGTTGAGTATATTCGCAATATTTTGCTTGCCCACGCCTTGCAGATAAAGGTCAAAAATGCGGCGAATCACAGCCGCCTCATCCTCTTTGACGACCATCTTCCCATCCATCATCTCGAAGCCATAAGCAGGAGCATTACAGTTGAACTCCCCAGACTCCATGCGCATTTGGTAACTTCTTCTGAGGTGGTCGGAAATGTTTACACTCTCCTGCTGTGCAGCCATGCCGGGGAAGGTCACCAGCATTTCCATGTTCATCTTGTCGCTGTCGATGCCCTGTTCCTCGAAGTAGATGCTCACGCCCAACTCCTTGAGGGTACGCAGGGCTACAAGTAGTTCCTGCGTGTTTCTCGCAAATCGTGATACGGACTTGGTAATGACCCGGTCGATTTTGCCCAACTTGCAGTCACGGATAAGCCGATTCTGCTCATCACGCTTTTTCATGTCCGTGCCGCTCAAGCCCTCATCAGCATATACGTCCACCAGCTTGTATTGCGGATTCTTTCGCTCATAATCCTTGTAGTAACAGATTTGTGCCGCAAAAGAGTGCAGTTGGTCGGCAGACTTGCTGGACACCCGGCAGTAGGCCGCCAGCCGGATAACCTCGGGTTTCTGCGGTTCCCGGCTGATGTCGGTTACAGTCATTTGCACCATTCCTTTCTGTGAAAATTTCGCCTTTCGGCACCACCAACAATACCACAAGAGTTCAGATACATCCAGCGCAAACCGCCAGAGTTTTCACTTCAGACATATATTTTTTCTCCATTTTGGAATGCTGATCTAGATAGTGTCTACACGAATTAAGTACGGATAGCAGCCCAAATGGCGATACAACGGACGTGTACCGCGGCGATAAAAGCATCCGAGGTTTTGGCATAACGAGTGGCAATACCTCTC
>NZ_JAWXXJ010000060.1:0-5966 GCF_034335085.1 Acutalibacter caecimuris
CTCAAAAGATGGCGCGGTATTGCTACGCGCTACGCCAAAAACGCCTCTTCCTTCGCCGCCGCTGTCCAGATCCGTTGTATTGCTATTTGGCTCCTTGTTTATTGACGACGCCATCTAGCGTCTACAGAGGTAAAGTAGAAGTTGGCTGGAACAAAACGTGAAAGCGAGGTGCGGATATGGAACTGACCCACGGTGGCGATTGGGCCGGGTATCAGCAAGAATATGGGGGGATGCCGCTGGACTTTTCTGCCAATGTGAGCCCCCTTGGTTTGCCGGAGGGGGTGCGGCAGGCGGTGGTTGCCGCGCTGGCCGAAGCGCCCCGGTACCCTGACCCTTTGTGCCGGGCGCTACGGGAACGGCTGGGGGCGCTGCATGGCGTACCCCCGGCACAGGTGCTTTGTGGCAACGGCGCGGCGGATTTGATCTTCCGGTTGGCGCTGGCGGCCCGGCCCCGGCGGGCACTGGTAACGGCGCCCACCTTTGCGGAGTACGAGCAGGCCCTGGAACTTGTGGGCTGTGACACCCGTCGCTGGGTTTTAACCCCGGCGGAAGGGTTTGCCGTTACAGAGCGCATCTTACCGGCAATTAACCGGGAGTTGGATGTGCTTTTCCTCTGCGAGCCCAACAACCCCACAGGCCGCACGACCCATAGGGGACTTCTTCAACAGATATTGGAGAGGTGCCGGGAATGCGGGGTGCTGCTGGCTGTGGATGAGTGCTTTAACGACTTTTTGGACGAGCCTGCCGCCCATAGCCTGATAGGGGAACTGGCCCACTGCCAGAACCTGGTGATTTTCCGGGCTTTCACCAAGCACTACGCCATGGCTGGGCTGCGGCTGGGGTATTGCCTGGGGAATCGGGAACTTTTGGAGCAAATGGCCCGCTGCGGCCAGCCCTGGGGCGTGTCCTCCCTGGCCCAGGCGGCAGGCTTGGCTGCTTTGGAGGAGAAGGCGTACAGTAAGACGCTGCGGGCCCTGATACGGGAGGAACGGCCCTTTTTGGCAGAAGGGTTGGCAGCGCTGGGGTGCCAGGTATTCCCCGGTGAGGCCAATTACCTGCTGTTTGCCCATGCTGATAGAGAGGTCTGCCAGAAACTGCGTAGCAAGGGGGTTTTGCTGCGGGACTGCCAGAATTACCCTGGCCTTGCTCCGGGCTGGTACCGGGCGGCCGTGCGCACAAGAGAAGAAAACCAGGCCCTGCTGCGGGCCTTAAGGGAGGTGTTGTAATGGCCAGGTGCATTATGGTGCAGGGGACTATGTCCGGCGCAGGGAAGAGCCTATTAGTTACGGCCCTCTGCCGCATTTTCCGGGAAGACGGCTGGCAGGTGGCGCCTTTTAAAAGCCAGAATATGGCCCTGAACAGCTATATTACCGCCGATGGGCTGGAAATGGGCCGGGCCCAAGTGGCCCAGGCCTGGGCCGCGGGCAAAGAGCCGGACGTGCGCATGAACCCCATCCTGCTAAAGCCGAACAGCGATACAGGCAGCCAGGTTATTGTAAACGGGCGGGTGCGGGGCAACTATCCGGCGCGGGAATACTTCAAGATGAAAAAGGGGCTGATCCCGGAGATCATGGCGGCTTATAACAGCCTGGCAGCGGAAAACGATGTGATTGTGATCGAAGGCGCCGGCAGCCCGGCGGAGATCAACCTAAAGCAGGATGACATTGTAAACATGGGGCTGGCAAAGCTTACCAACGCCCCGGTGCTTTTGGTGGGGGATATTGACCGGGGCGGGGTATTTGCCCAACTGTTCGGTACCGTGGCCTTGCTGGAAGAAGAGGAGCGGCGGCGTATGGTGGGCATGGTGATCAACAAATTCCGGGGGGACCCGGCCCTGCTGGCCCCCGGCCCCGCCCTGCTGGAGGAAAAAACCGGCATCCCGGTGCTGGGGGTGGTACCCTATGTGCAGGTGGACATTGACGATGAGGACAGCCTGTCCCCCCGGCTAGACCGGCAGGCAGGCAGCAGGCCTATTGACATTGCCGTGATACGGCTGCCCCGCATCTCCAATTTCACGGATTTTTCCCCCTTGGAGGATCACCCGGCACTGGGGGTGCGGTATGTGGAAAAGCCCGGCCTGCTGGGGGAACCGGATCTTGTCATACTGCCTGGTACAAAAAGCACCCTAAGCGACCTGCTTTGGCTACGGCAAAGCGGGCTGGAGGGGCGTATCCTCCGGCTAGCTGGGCGGGGCGTGCCGGTGTTGGGGGTTTGCGGAGGGTATCAAATGCTGGGGGAGGCCCTCTCAGACCCGCTGGATGTAGAGGGAGGAGGGGAGCTCCGGGGGCTGGGGCTTTTGCCCTGCACCACCGTATTTACCCCGGAAAAGGCGCGTACACGGGTACAGGGCCGGGTACTGGCCGGCCCCCTCGCCAGCGCGGGCATAGAAGGGTATGAAATACACATGGGCCGTACGGAAACCCGTGGGGCGGGCCCCTTCTGCCGGATGGAGGACGGCAGGGAGGAGGGGGCCGCCAGGGGAAATGTGTTCGGCACCTACCTGCACGGGCTCTTTGATACCGGGGAACTGACCCAAAAGCTGGCCGCCTGGCTGTTGGCGCGGCAGGGTATAGAGACAGGGGCGTTCCGGCCGGAAAGCCACCGGGCCCATCAGGAGCGGCAGTTTAGCCGGTTGGCAGGCGCGGTGCGGGAAAGCCTGGATATGGCGGCCCTTTACCGGTCCATGGAGGCATTTGGAGATCGTCCTGAAAGGGGGGCAGGGATATGAACGGCATTACCCACAGCGGGCCGGGGGATATTGAGCGTACCAGCATGGCGATTATAGCAGAGGAATTGGAGCGCATGGGGGTGGAGCTATTGCCGGAAAACCGGGCCATGGTTCAGCGGGTCATCCACGCCACGGCGGACTTTGACTTTGCCCGTACGCTGGAATTTACCCCCGGCGTAGCAGAAAAAAGCGTAGGTGCTTTACAAGGCGGGGGGGCTATCATTACGGATACAAATATGATAAAAGTGGGGATAAGCCGCCCGGCTATGGACAAGCTGGGCTGTACGGCCCGCTGCTATATGGCAGATGCGGATGTGGCCCAGGCGGCCAGGGAGCGGGGTGTGACCCGGGCGGTAATCTCCATGGAGTGGGCTGCGGTAGAGTGCCCGAAAGGGGTATTTGCCATTGGCAATGCCCCCACCGCCCTGCTGCGGCTGGAGGAGTTGATCCGGGAGGGGCTGCGGCCCAGTCTGGTGATCGGCGTGCCGGTTGGGTTTGTAAACGTGGTGGAAAGCAAGGAACGCCTGCTGGAAACAGCCAAAGCCTGCGGCGTGCCGGCCATTGTTGCCAGAGGGCGCAAAGGGGGCAGTACGGTGGCAGTGGCCGTGTGCAATGCGCTGCTGTATACCGCTGCGGGCAGCCTGGACCCGGCCAAGCGTGGTTGGGGATAAAAGCCCAGCGGCTACAAAAAAGCGTCCGCCCTTTCTTGTGGGCGGACGCTTTTTTAGCAAGAACCGGCGCTCGATTTTTATGGGGACGCGGGCAAACGTATTTTATTGCACATCCCGTATGCGCAGGCGCCGGAGGTCAATAGGTTTCTGCGTCTACGGTTGTACCGGCGCCGCCTTCGATGCGCAGCACAGCCCGTGCCGGAAGGCACACGGCGGTTTCGCCGGTACGGCTGACAAGGCCGGTGCGGCAACAGGTTTGATCGGGGCAGCCGGAGGACAGGAAACGCGCCCCATCCGGGGAGAACTCCACTGTAAGGGAGATGCCGCCTTGCCCGGTAACGGTGCATGGTTCCGGCCGGGAGAGTGTGGCCAAGGTACGGCGTGCAACCGCTTGCCCGTCTACTTCCAGGATAGCAACCGCCCCCGGCGGGGTGCGGTGCTGCCAAATCAGTAGGCCCGCCAGCACCAGTACCACCAGCGTGTACACCGGCCAGTCTTTTGGGGAAAACAACCGGCGCTTATCCATATGCAGCCTCGGTTAGGGTATAGGCAAGGGCGGTAAGGGTGAACTGCCTATACCAGCCCGGCGTTACCGTGACAGTGCCGGCCTCGTCCACAAAAACCGCCTGGGCCCCGTATGCCTCCAGCAGGGGCAGGCTGTCCTGTAGGCCAAGGACAAAACAGGCGGTAGCCAGGCCATCGCTAAGGGCCCCGGAATCCGCCCACACAGTTACGGACACTAGCCCGCTTTGGGCCGGGTAGCCGGTGCGGGGATCCAGCAGGTGGCAGTAGGTCTGGCCGTCCTGCTCAAAAAACTTCTCGTAGCTGCCGGAGGTGGATACAAACCCGCCGGAAAGTTCCAATACCCCCAGGCTGCCCCCACCCTCCGGGTTACGTACGCTGACCCGGAAGGGCTTGCCGTCCGGCTTTTGGCCCCAAAGGCCCACACTGCCCCCTACGGTGATCACCGCAGCCTTTACCCCGGTGTCCTGGTAGACAGCAATCGCCGTGTCGCAGGCTGCCCCCTTGCCGATGGCCCCCAGGTCAACGGCCATGCCCTCCCCGGCCAGGGCCGCGGCGTAGGGGGGGATCCGGCCGTCAAACAGGGCCTTGTCCACAGGGAGGAAGGCCATGCCGGCGTCCTCACCCAACAGCAGCTTGTTGTAGTCTACCAGTGCCAGGGCAGCCGACAACGCCTCTTCCTGGGGCAGATGGGGGTTGCTGTCAAATTCCCAAAGACGGCTTACCGGACCGATGGTAACGTCAAAGGCGCCGCCGCTTTTTTCACACAGGGATAGGGCTGTTTCCAGCAGGTCATAGGTTTCCGGGCTGAGCGTGGTAGGCTGTAGCCCTGCCTGGGCGTTGAGCCCGGCTATGTCCCCCTCCCGCCGCCAGGAGATGCTGTTTTCCAGCGCAGCCACTGCGGCAGCGGCCTCCTCAGTGGCAGGCCCGTTTCCCGGACCCCACACTGTCTGCTGTACGTAGGCGCCCATAGCGAAGGTTTCCAGCTTTCTGGGGGTGTTGTGCTGGCGCACCCAAAGCAGGGCCAAGGCCAGCATCAGCAGTAGAAGAAACAGGCCCGCCAACAGCAGGCGGGCCTTGCGCTTTTTGGTCATCTGTCCAGCTTATGGGCGGCATCTATCAGCAGGTCTACCGCCTGGTCTATGGTGAAACGGGAGGTATCTATGGTAATGTCATAGTTTTGCAGGTCATCCCAGCGTTTATTGGAGTAAAAATTGTAGTAATTGGCCCTTTGTTTGTCCTTTTTGGTCACAAAGTCTGCGGCCTTGCGCTCTTCGCAGTCTTTTTTGGCGATGGAACGCTTGATCCGGTCCTCTTTACAGGCGTGTACAAAGACATTCAGGCAGTTTTCGTGCTCCCGCAGGATATAATCGGCACAGCGGCCAATGACCACACAGGGGCCCTCTGCGGCAGCTTTTTTGATTATATCCGACTGGATAATGAACAGCTTGTCGTTAATGGGCATCTCGTTAACACTAGGGATACGGGCCCCAAAGGAGTAGCTGCCCATGACCATGGAGTAGAGCAGGCTGCTGGTGGCTTTCTCGTCGGCGTGGGCGAACACCTCCTCCGAAAGGCCGCTTTGCTTGGCAGCCATCGCAATCAGAGCCTTGTCGTAAAAGGGTACGTCCAGACGGCGGGCCAGTTTTTCTCCCACTTCGTGGCCTCCGCTGCCAAATTGCCGGGAAATTGTGATGACGGGCAACATATTGGGTGCCTCCTTTATGAAAAATTCCAGTAATCGCGGAGGAAACTGCGCAAATCTATACAGTTTTCCTATATATACTATAGCGCATTCCGGGGCAAATGTCAATAGGAATTTAGCGCGCGGATCGGGATGGACAGGTAGCGGCAATCTGACAAGAGGAGGGGAACAAGCAGTGGGGCCGCGGGCGCACGGGGATAGGCGCGATTTAGGGATAACTAACCGCCATGTCTTGGGGGGATACCGGGCAGATAGGCAGGGGGTATTTGGCAGGTATTGCGGGGGTAGTAGGGGGGTATTGCCAGGGTAATTTTTTACTTTATGGTATTTGATGATTTTT
>NZ_JAWXXJ010000061.1:0-5850 GCF_034335085.1 Acutalibacter caecimuris
AAAAAACTTCAAAAAAGGAGTTGACAAAAGAGTAAGAGTGTGGTAAGATAGTCGAGCGCTCAAGAGAGCGGGCCGAAAGGCAAAGGCGGACGAAAAAGATTCGAAAGAGTCGAAAAAAGTGCTTGACAAACGAAAGAAAGTATGGTAAGATAGTCGAGCGCTTAAGAAACGGAAAGCCGAAAGCCAAAGGTCGGCAAAAAAGTTTCGAAAAAGTCGAAAAAAGTGCTTGACAAACCGAAAGAAATGTGGTAAGATAGTCGAGCGCTCAAGAGAAACGGCAGAGCGCAAAAGAGACTGGCAAGACCGAAAAGCCGGCTGAGTAGCAAGAAGGGTTTCCGAAGGAAACCCGGCGACTTAGCGGCGCAGGGTGATGCTAAGTCGATGGACCTTGAAAATTAAACAACGAGAAGGAAGAACGACCCGTGAATTCTTTGAGAGTGCAAACTCTTAGGGAAACAGGAAGATAACCTGTGAAAAAACGGACAGGAAAGCCAAGTGCTTTTCTTGAGCAGATTAATGCTCTAAGGTAGGTTTAAGCATCTGGAAAGATGATTAGATACCATATTTTAGAGAGTTTGATCCTGGCTCAGGACGAACGCTGGCGGCGTGCCTAACACATGCAAGTCGAACGGAGATATGCGCTGACGAGTAGCTTGCTATGAATCTTGTATATCTTAGTGGCGGACGGGTGAGTAACGCGTGAGCAACCTGCCTTTCAGAGGGGGATAACGTCTGGAAACGGACGCTAATACCGCATGACATCATAGGGCTGCATGGCCTAGTGATCAAAGGAGCAATCCGCTGAAAGATGGGCTCGCGTCCGATTAGGTAGTTGGCGGGGCAACGGCCCACCAAGCCGACGATCGGTAGCCGGACTGAGAGGTTGAACGGCCACATTGGGACTGAGACACGGCCCAGACTCCTACGGGAGGCAGCAGTGAGGGATATTGGTCAATGGGGGAAACCCTGAACCAGCAACGCCGCGTGAGGGAAGACGGTTTTCGGATTGTAAACCTCTGTCCTCTGTGAAGATAATGACGGTAGCAGAGGAGGAAGCTCCGGCTAACTACGTGCCAGCAGCCGCGGTAATACGTAGGGAGCAAGCGTTGTCCGGATTTACTGGGTGTAAAGGGTGCGTAGGCGGCTAAGCAAGTCAGAAGTGAAATCCATGGGCTTAACCCATGAACTGCTTTTGAAACTGCATAGCTTGAGTGAAGTAGAGGTAGGCGGAATTCCCGGTGTAGCGGTGAAATGCGTAGAGATCGGGAGGAACACCAGTGGCGAAGGCGGCCTACTGGGCTTTAACTGACGCTGAGGCACGAAAGCGTGGGTAGCAAACAGGATTAGATACCCTGGTAGTCCACGCTGTAAACGATGATTACTAGGTGTGGGTGGACTGACCCCATCCGTGCCGGAGTTAACACAATAAGTAATCCACCTGGGGAGTACGACCGCAAGGTTGAAACTCAAAGGAATTGACGGGGGCCCGCACAAGCAGTGGAGTATGTGGATTAATTCGATGCAACGCGAAGAACCTTACCAGGTCTTGACATCCCGCTAACGAGGTAGAGATACGTTAGGTGCCCTTCGGGGAAAGCGGAGACAGGTGGTGCATGGTTGTCGTCAGCTCGTGTCGTGAGATGTTGGGTTAAGTCCCGCAACGAGCGCAACCCTTACGGTTAGTTGCTACGCAAGAGCACTCTAGCCGGACCGCCGTTGACAAAACGGAGGAAGGTGGGGATGATGTCAAATCATCATGCCCCTTATGACCTGGGCCTCACACGTACTACAATGGCCATTAACAGAGGGAGGCAAAGCCGCGAGGCAGAGCAAAACCCTAAAAATGGTCCCAGTTCGGATCGTAGGCTGCAACCCGCCTGCGTGAAGTTGGAATTGCTAGTAATCGCGGATCAGCATGCCGCGGTGAATACGTTCCCGGGCCTTGTACACACCGCCCGTCACACCATGGAAGTCGGTAATGCCCGAAGTCAGTAGCCTAACCGCAAGGAGGGCGCTGCCGAAGGCAGGATTGATGACTGGGGTGAAGTCGTAACAAGGTAGCCGTATCGGAAGGTGCGGCTGGATCACCTCCTTTCTATGGAGAATCGGGTTTGAGAGATCAAGCCCAACCATCCTAGGTCGGCACGGAGTCGGAAAACCTAATCGTTGTTTAATTTTGAGGGTCTATCAAAAGATAGGTTCTCAGGAGAGAAAGGGAACACCTTTCACTAAGTTGGGGGTGTAGCTCAGCTGGGAGAGCACCTGCTTTGCAAGCAGGGGGTCATCGGTTCGAACCCGTTCATCTCCACCAAGGGCAAGAGTAACAGACAGCCGACAAGCTAACGGTGGAACAGTCAGCCAGAGTTTGTGGTTTTCCGAAGGAAAATCGAGTGTTTTACACTCGAAACAAACTCAACAAGTTGATTTTGTTTCATAAAATCAAACTTGGGCTCATAGCTCAGCAGGTTAGAGCACACGCCTGATAAGCGTGAGGTCGGTGGTTCGAGTCCACTTGAGCCCACCAGGCCGAAAGGCCAGAGCAAGTTAAAGGTAAAGCTGTGGAAAGCAGGTTGACGGACGGCGCAGTTATAGCGCAGTGCGTAGGAGTTTATTGGTACTTCCCAAAGGGGAGGCGAGCGTTTCACGCGAGAGATAAACTCCATGACTTGGTGGAGCGCAGCGGAGCCAAAGTCAGAGTACCTTGAAAACTGAATAAAGCGAAAGCAGACAGAAATCGAGAGTTTAATTTAGAGATAAGTCTTTGGACTTGTTGAAGGTAAACTTACAATTTCTAAAGGGTAAATTTAGCTTATTCAAAGCGAATTTATGAGAACACATGGTCAAGCTACAAAGAGCGCAAGGGGAATGCCTTGGCACCAGGAGCCGATGAAGGACGCGATTAACTGCGAAAAGCCACGGGGAGCCGTAAATAGGCTTTGATCCGTGGATATCCGAATGGAGCAATCCGGCTGGAGTCATGTCCAGTCATCATAGGGTGAATACATAGCCCTATGAGGGGAACCGCCTGAACTGAAACATCTAAGTAGGGCGAGGAAGAGAAATCAACCGAGATTCCGCTAGTAGTGGCGAGCGAACGCGGAAGAGGCCAAACCAGAGGTAGTAATACTTCTGGGGTTTGGACAGCAATGTGTATCATGGAACCTAGCAGAACAGCATGGGAAGGCTGACGAAACAGTGTGAGAGTCACGTATGCGAAAGGTGAAGTGAGCTAGCTGTATCCAGAGTACCGCCGGGCACGTGGAACCCGGTGGGAATATGGGGGGACCACCCTCCAAGCCTAAATACTACCTGGTGACCGATAGTGAATAGTACTGTGAAGGAAAGGTGAAAAGCACCCCGGGAGGGGAGTGAAATAGAACCTGAAACCTTGTGCTTACAAGCACCGAGAGCCCGTCAAAGGGTGATCGGGTACCTTTTGTAGAATGGTCCGGCGAGTGAATGTAACTGGCGAGGTTAAGGGCTTAAGGCCTGGAGCCGTAGCGAGAGCGAGTCTGAATAGGGCGCATGAAGTCAGTTGTATTCGACCCGAAACCGGGTGACCTACCCATGTCCAGGTTGAAGTGGAGGTAAAACTCCATGGAGGACCGAACCGACTCCCGTTGAAATGGTAGCGGATGAGGTGTGGGTAGCGGAGAAATTCCAATCGAACCCGGAGATAGCTGGTTCTCTCCGAAATAGTTTTAGGACTAGCCTTGCATTAGATTACCGGAGGTAAAGCACTGAATGGCCTAGGGCCCGAGAGGGTACCGAAGCCTATCAAACTCTGAATGCCGGATAATCGATGTGCAGGAGTCAGACAGTGGGAGATAAGTTTCATTGTCGAAAGGGAAACAGCCCAGACCCACAGCTAAGGTCCCAAAGTACACTTCAGTGGAAAAGGATGTGGGGTTGCACAGACAACCAGGATGTTGGCTCAGAAGCAGCCATTCATTAAAAGAGTGCGTAATAGCTCACTGGTCGAGTGGCCCTGCGCCGAAAATTTAACGGGGCTAAAGTGTACACCGAAGCTTGGGATTCGTAATCGTTCTTCATGTTTTCAGTGAGGGCGAAGATATTTCATGATGGAGCAAAGCGGAGTCATTAAATTCCGGAAAGGATAAAACAGACGCCGAAGTGAAGATGTGAAGAACGGTTACGAATGGTAGGAGAGCGTCGTATATGGGGTGAAGTCAGAGCGTAAGCGCTGGTGGACTGTATACGAGTGAGAATGCCGGAATGAGTAGCGAGAAATATGTGAGAATCATATTGGCCGAAAGTCTAAGGTTTTTGGAGGAAGGTTCGTCCGCTCCAAGTTAGCCGGGAGCTAAGGTGAGGCCGAGAGGCGTAGCCGATGCACATACGGTGGAAATTCCGTAGCCGCCGAAGGATTTAAGCAAGAGGACACCTTGAAAGGGCACGACCCGGGCGATGGTTGCCCCGGGCGAAAGGGACCGAAATCAAGTAGGGAAGCGTGCTTAGACGAGGGCGAGAAAAGTCTTGTGTATATCTCAGGCGCCCGTACCGCAAACCGACACAGGTAGACAGGAAGAGGATTCTAAGGCCAACGGGAGAAGGGTAGTTAAGGAACTCGGCAAGTTGATCCCGTAACTTCGGAAGAAGGGATGCCACAGAGATGTGGCCGCAGAGAATAGGCCCAGGCGACTGTTTATCAAAAACACAGGTCTCTGCTAAATCGAAAGATGATGTATAGGGGCTGACACCTGCCCGGTGCTGGAAGGTTAAGAGGAGATGTGCAAGCATTGAATTGAAGCCCCAGTAAACGGCGGCCGTAACTATAACGGTCCTAAGGTAGCGAAATTCCTTGTCGGGTAAGTTCCGACCCGCACGAATGGTGTAACGATCTGGGCACTGTCTCAATTACCCGCCCGGCGAAATTGTAGTACCGGTGAAGATGCCGGTTACCCGCGACAAGACGGAAAGACCCCATGGAGCTTTACTGCAGCTTAATATTGGGTTTCGATAATTTATGTACAGGATAGGTGGGAGGCAGCGAACTACGGGCGCCAGCTTGTAGGGAGCCACCCTTGGGATACCACCCTTAGATTGTTGGAATTCTAACCTGCGGCCATGAATCTGGCCGGGGGACATTGTTAGGTGGGCAGTTTGACTGGGGCGGTCGCCTCCAAAAGAGTAACGGAGGCGCTCAAAGGTCAGCTCAGCACGGATGGAAACCGTGCTATTGAGTGTAAACGCATAAGCTGGCCTAACTGCGAGGATGACGGTCCGAGCAGTAACGAAAGTTGGAGTTAGTGATCCGGCGGTAGAGTGTGGAATTGCCGTCGCTCAACGGATAAAAGCTACCCTGGGGATAACAGGCTGATCTCCCCCAAGAGTTCACATCGACGGGGAGGTTTGGCACCTCGATGTCGGCTCGTCACATCCTGGGGCTGTATTCGGTCCCAAGGGTTCGGCTGTTCGCCGATTAAAGTGGCACGCGAGCTGGGTTCAGAACGTCGTGAGACAGTTCGGTCCCTATCTGTCGTGGGCGCAGGATATTTGAGGAGAGCTGTCCTTAGTACGAGAGGACCGGGATGGACACACCTCTGGCGCACCAGTTGTCATGCCAATGGCACGGCTGGGCAGCTATGTGTGGAACGGATAAACGCTGAAAGCATCTAAGCGTGAAGCCGCCTCCAAGATTAGATATCCCATAGCGCAAGCTAGTAAGGCCCCTTGTAGACTACAAGGTTGATAGGCTGCGTGTGTAAGCATGGTAACATGTTCAGCTTGGCAGTACTAATAGGCCGAGGGCTTGACCAAGTTGGTTCCCAACCCTTTATTCGATTCTTTTCTACGCTTTCTCCTTTATTCAGTTTTTAGGGTACTGTG
>NZ_JAWXXJ010000062.1:0-4752 GCF_034335085.1 Acutalibacter caecimuris
CCCGCTGATGGGCTGATTGAAACCATAAATTGTGCTGAAGATGGCTCCGCTGTGTTTGCCACCGACCTGCCTCTGGGCAGCTACTATGTCAAAGAGATTAGCACCGACAAGCACTACACTTTGCCTGATACTGTGTACCCGGTTATGTTCGAGTATGCTGGGCAGGATGTTGCCCTGGTGGAGGTTGCCCTGAACGACGGCGAACCTATCGATAACGAGCTCATCTACGGCAGCATCAAGGGCCTGAAAATCGACCGGGAGAATCAGGAAACTATCGCCGGTGCTCTGTTTGGCTTGTTCCGTCCAGATGTACTACAGTTCACCTCCGACACCGCCATACTGACCGCTACCTCAGATGAGGAAGGTGTGTTCAGCTTTGAAAATGTCCCTCTGGGCAACTGGATCGTCCGGGAGCTGCAGCCTGCCGAGGGGTATCTTCCCAACACCGACATTCACCATGTGCAGGTGGAGCGGGACGAACAGCTTATTGAGATTACAGTGGTCAACGATAAAGTGCCTGAGTTGGGCACGACCGCCAGCATCGGCGGCGAGAAGGAAGTCAATGCAACCGAAGTATTCACCTTAGAGGATGTAGTGGAGTACACCCATCTGGTGCCTGGCAAGGAGTATACGGTCAAGGGTGTGCTTATGGACAAGGCAGCCGATGAACCCTTGAAAATCAATGGTGCAGAGGTGCGCTCTGAAACCGTATTTACCCCGGAGAACTCCAGCGGCACGGTAACGGTTCTGTTTGAGTTTGACGCGAAATATATTAAAGCCGATACTAATATCGTAGTATTCGAGAATCTGTATCAGGATGGCCGGGAGTTGGCTGTCCACGCAGATATTGAGGATGAATCCCAGACGGTGACTGTCCATGTCCCGGAAATCGGCACCCAGGCCACCATTGGAGAAGAAAAAGAAGTCACCGTCGACGGCCCGGTTACTATCGACGATGTGGTGGCTTTCAAGAACCTGACTCCTGGCAAGGAGTACAGCGTTTTCGGCATCCTCATGGACAAGAACACCGGCGAGGCCCTCAAGGTTGGCGGCGAGGAGATCCACGCGGAAAGCACCTTTACCCCCGAAACGGCAAACGGCGAAACTGTAGTACAGTTCACATTTGACACCACCGGGCTGGTGGATTCCACGGAGATTGTGGCCTTTGAGAGCCTATCCCGTGAGGGCATCGAGTTGGCAGCCCACGCCAATATTGAAGACCCGGCGCAGACTGTCAAGGTGACGGTTACCGGGCCGCGCATTGGCACCAAAGCCAGCATTGACGGAAAAAAAGAGGTATCCGGCGATGGCCTCATCACTATCGAAGATGTTGTTTCGTACAAGGGGCTGGCTGCCGGTAAGGAGTACAAGCTGACCGGCACTCTCATGAATAAGACCACGGGAGAACCTTTCAAGCTAAATGGTGAGGAAATCCGCAGTGAAGTTGTGTTTACTCTCGAAAAATCTGAGGGAGAGGTCACTGTTTCCTTCCCCTTCGACACCTCCTGGGTGAACTCCACTACAGATATCGTGGTGTTCGAAAAGCTGTCCCTGAACGGCAAGGAAGTTGCTGTCCACGAAGATATTGGCGACAAGGAACAGACCGTCACCATCGTTGTGACCAGGCCGGAGATCGGCACAACTGCCACTATCGGCGGTAAGAAAGAGGCCGCGCCCAGCAAGGAGATCACCATCGACGATGTGGTGTCCTACAAGAATTTGACCCCCGGCACGGAGTACAAGCTGGTGGGTGTTCTCATGGATAAGGCGACCGGCAACCCGTTCAAGGTTGGCGATAAGGAAATCAAGGCTGAAACTGTTTTACTCCCGAAAAGGCCGACGGCGAAACTGTAGTAAAGCTCACCTTTGACGGCAGCGGCATCACCCAGGCCACGGAAATCGTGGTGTTTGAAACGCTCTATCAAGGCGAAGTGAAAATCGCGGCCCATGAGGATATCAACGACGAGGGCCAGACCGTGAAAATCGTACCGGTCAATCCCGGCAAGCCCACTACGCCCAACCCTGGCAACCCTCAGACCGGTGACCGCTCCATTATGGGTTTCTGGATCGGCCTTGGTGCTATTGCTCTGGGCGGGTTGACGGCTGCGGTCATTATTTACACCAGAAAGAAAAAGGAACAGGATGGTGAGTAATGAAGAAGGTGTATATCTGCGCGCCCCTGGCGGGGGATGTGCAGGGCAATCTGGAAAAAGCAAAGCGCTATAGCGAATATGCGCTGAGGTGCGGGGCGGCTCCGGTCACCCCGCATTTTTATGCGCTCTGTCTGGATGATTCTGTCCCGGAGGAGCGGGAGATGGGCATGGCTGCCGGGCTGTCCCTCCTCTGGTTCTGTGACGAGGTTTGGGTGTTCGGCGACCAGACTACGGACGGCATGAGAGCAGAAATTAAACTGGCGCACAATCTCAATATCAGGGTCAAAGTCATCAAGGAGCATGAAATCAAAAAGGTGATAGGAGATGTTTCAGCATGAGAAAAAGATGGAAAAAGTTTTTGCTCTGTACTGTGTTCGCGGCACTGCTGGTACCGGTCCTGGCGGTTCCCGCTATGGCAACTGGCGACGTAGCCGGAGCTATCCAGAGCACCTGGACGACGGCGCAGACTCAGATCCGGGCGGTGGTAGACAATGTGGTGTTCCCCGTCATCGACATGATCCTGGCGGTGCTGTTTTTCGTCAAAGTGGGCGGCGCGTATTTTGATTATCGCAAGCATGGCCAGCTGGAGTTTACCGCTCCGGCTATTCTGTTCGCCTGCCTGATTTTCACGCTCACGGCCCCGCTCTATATCTGGACGATACTGTAAAAATATGCAAGGAGTGGGAGGGGCAATGCGTCCCTCCTGCTTACATTTTTTAGGTGGTGATTCTTATTTTTGATTGGTTAGGCGACATTCTCGGCGGCATCGGAAGTGCTGTGGGCGGAGTGTTCGATACGATTGGAGAGCAGGTCTCGGCGGCCATCTGGGACGCCATGATCCGCTGGTTTTACAACACCATATTCGATGCGGCCAGCGACTTTTTCACCATGATGGGCAACATGGGCGCGGATATCTTCGACCTGAACTGGGTCAGCGCCACGATCTCATTATTTACTATGTTTGGCTGGTCGCTGTTCATTGCCGGGACGGTGGTAGCTGTTTTCGATGTGGCTATAGAATACCAGACCGGGCGGGCCAGTGTCAAGACTACGGCAATAAATGTGCTGAAAGGCTTTTTCGCCTGTTCGCTCATAGGTATTCTGCCGGTGGAGCTGTACAAGTTCTGCATCAGTTTGCAGAACACTTTTGCGGGCGACCTCACCAGAATCTTCTCCGGGCAGCAAGTGCAAGGACTTTCTGAGCAGAGCATCGCCATCCTGACGGCAAACTTCGTACTGCCCCAAAATACAGTAATCGGGTTGTTTGAACTTCTGGCGCTGATAGCTTTTGCCTATACGGTGATGAAAATTTTCTTCGCAAATATCAAGCGCGGGGGCATCCTTCTAATCCAGATGGCGGTGGGAGCGCTCTATATGTTCAGTGTTCCTCGGGGCTATACGGACGGATTCAACCAGTGGGTCAAGCAAATTATTGCGCTGTGCCTGACAGCGTTTTTGCAGACAACCCTGCTGTTCCTTGGTCTGCTGACCTTCTCAGACAATATGCTGCTGGCCCTTGGCATTATGCTGGCAGCAGGCGAAGTACCGAGGATTGCCCAGCAGTTCGGGCTGGACAGCTCAGTAAAAGTCAACATGATGAGCGTGGTTCATGCCACCAGCACGGCGGTCAATATGACCAGGTCGGTGGCAAAAGCCATAGCGTGAGGTGCCTATGAAAGATAATCTGGAATTGAAGCGGGGCGACATCGCCATTGACCGGGAGATGGATGTTGACTGCGATATCGGGCAGGAAATTACTGTCTATATTGAAACCTGGTTCGATGTGGATAAGAAATTTGGCATCCACACCGACGCGGACGTGGGCACTTGGCTCAATATGTACGGCAAGTTCAATCCCTTTGAAGATACGCTCCGCATTGAGTGCGAAATCTGCCGGGAGAACGGCTTCTCGTACTTTGACTATGAGCCGACCCCCGCAGAAGCCCAGCTCATTAAGGACATGATCACGGAGAAAATCAAGGAAGAATATGGCCAAACGCCCCAGGAATTCTGCGAAGAAATATCCGAGGGGCCGGTCATGGGAGGTATGCAATGACGACCTATTTATATCCGCAAAACCTGAAAGCGACGGCCAACCTGTGGCTTTGGAGCCTGCGGGATTTCGTAATCCTGTGCGTGGCGGCGCTGCTCTCCGTGCTGGCCCTGGTACAGCTCCACTTCATGGTACCGGCAGCGGCGACGCTCTGTTTCGGCTTTCTTACCATCCGCATGGAAGAAACCACGGTGCTGGATTTCCTGAAATATGCCGTCCGATATTTCATTTCCAGCCAGCAAATCTACGATTGGAGGTAACGACATGGGCAAAAAGAAGAAGGGCCGCTCCGCCCAGGAGCTCATGGGTATTCAGAATTTCACAAGATACGGGCTTGCTACAAACCGTGGCGAGCTCTTATTTTTTCTGGTGTCCCCCACCAATATCTCAGTGCTGTCCCACACGAATATTGAAATTAAAATAAGGCATCTGATGATGGTCTTGTCCGCCATTCCCGACATTGAAATCACCTGCACGGATTCCTGCGAGTGCTTCGATGATAACCAAGCGTATTTGCGGGGGCGGC
Source organism: Acutalibacter caecimuris (assembly GCF_034335085.1). Taxonomy (NCBI): domain Bacteria; kingdom Bacillati; phylum Bacillota; class Clostridia; order Eubacteriales; family Acutalibacteraceae; genus Acutalibacter; species Acutalibacter caecimuris. The sequence continues at coordinate 4,733 of NZ_JAWXXJ010000062.1, forward strand.
TCCAGGAGGAAGGGAATCCG
>NZ_JAWXXJ010000063.1:0-4735 GCF_034335085.1 Acutalibacter caecimuris
ACGACCCCGGCGCCTGGTACTACGCAGCCATGCAGGAGGCCACCAACTCCCACTACTACACCGGCAACGAAGAAACCGAGAGTGAAGAGTGGGCCGAGGTGTTCGAGCACGACTGGGTAGCCCTGAAGGCCTACTGGAAGGCCAACGCCGGCCAGTCCCCGGAGGAATGAGCACAATAAGCCCAACAGACCAACAGCACGACAAAGCCCGAAAAGCTAGATAAGTGACCAAAAACTCCCCCGGCGGCTACGGCCTCCGGGGGAGTTTTTTGGTATGGTGGCACGGCTACGGGGCTATGGAAGGAGTATTGCCTTTAGGCACCCCTTGAAACCCTATGCAGCCACATGGTGCATATGCTTATGGATTCTTCGATTGGAAAATGGTGTATGCAAGTGTGCCTGTCCATTCACGGCTACGGTCATTCTTCTTTTTCTCTTTCTCTTTCCTTCTGCGGTTTATGATTTGATCTCTATGCTCGAACAGGATCATACAGCATTCCTGCAAAAAGCCGGTATACTCTTTCTCAATCAACTCTTTCAGAGGTTCGCTATGCCATATAGTTTCCTCTTGGCAAGACTTTGCTTTTTTCTTGTAAACATAGTCCACACATCTCCTGGCCTGATCGCTCTGTTTCATATACATCTGAACCTCTTTCTCCACTTCCTCACGAATCCCCCTATCAACGCCGTTCCCATCCTGGCTGGGGCTCTTCTTCATAAGCAGTTCCCGCAGCCATTTTGTTAACTGCCGGTCAAACGGGGAGAGGATGTACCCCTGGATGCAGTAATCCAGCGGCAACGAGAAATTATCGCCCCGCAGGAAATTCACCGGGTATTCGGATACCACCAGGTGCGGATATTTCCGATTGGGCTTGAAAATTTTGCGTACCAGAGAATCAATATCCGCGTCTTCCTTTTTGTTATTGTGCTGGGGGCTGATGGCGTCACAGTAGTCATAGACTTGGGCCAGGTAGTTCATGTAAATCAAATCAGGTTCTTGCTGGTCATGATGATTGGGGTTTAGCGTAAGGGAATAACTGACATTCCCTTGTGCGTTTCTTGAGATTCCGCTGACATGGATCAGGCGATGGGGAAGCCTTGCTATAGTAGAGAGGCTGATCGGTAGTGCCTGTGCCAATGCAGGATCTTCTGTTTCCGTAAATTCCTGCACGTGCGGCGCGGAGATCCATCTGGAAGGGCCTTGGGAGGCCAGCTTAAAGACGGAGCCCTTATCCCACAGTTTTTCCACAGTAAACGTTTCATTTTGCAGTTTCCAATTCTTTTTGAGGACACAATCCCGGTAAGGTTTCATGAATTCGTGGAAACGTTCTTCCGGGACGTCTTGGTAGAATAGCAGTGCCAGGGAAATCAAAGTTTCCAGGGAATTTGAAAAAATATTGTGGGACAACTCCGGCTTAAACCCCTTTTCATTTCCCCGGTATTTCTGAACGGCCTGCCCGGTTTTATTCCGTGCCACACGGGCCGATTCCCGCGCCTCATATTGGTGGATGAAATACTCGCACCAAGTCTGCATGATGTGTTTTCGCGTCTGGATGAGTTCCTCTTCGTAAATGGCACCATCACGCAGCCGGTCCCTATCGATGTTGAGATATTTTTCGGGCTTGTCATCCATAATGTTCACTTTCCAACAGAGGAATCCTGCATGGAGGTTCCGCAATTTGCGCACATCCGGGGGATAGACAAACTGTGTGTTGGCAATGGGGTTAAATTTGTATTGAAAATGATAGAGATTGGGCACAGGTTCCGGTAACTCAAAAATGCTTTCCGTACCGTTTTGATGTACCTCTCCCACCCGGAGGGTAAGGTGATGGATACGGTAGGTTTTCTCGTCGGCAAAAAGTGCATTATCCGTTGAGAAAGAAAAGGGCGCGCCTTTTTTAAACGGCTGGGTAAAAAACGGCAGAATAGAGTTCCGTTCCAGTTTTAATTCAGAGCTTTCGCGGGGGCCGCTCCCGTCCCGTAGAGGGGAAAAATAGCTGTACCGGCAGCGGCTCCTGTAATTCTTAATAATTGTGCCGTCTTCCAGCTTTTCCATTGTGCGGAAATAGATATCGAAAAAGTCACAGGGGCATTCCCGCAACCGCTCGTCAATAATATTGGAAAACTCCACAAAAAGGCCGTGCAAGAGGTCCGGCTCATCAAACTCCATATCATAGTAGTGGAAGGGGTCGTGTATACTGTCCTGGTCAGGCTGGTCTGGGTGGATCTTTTCCGGGGAAACGGTGATCTTCACATTGGTGCCCGGAATGGCGTTATTATAGTAGACCCCGTCTGTATCCGGCGGGACTTCGCGGATTTCAATTTTCCCATGGTTGCGGCCGTAAGAATGGAAAATGATCTGGCGCTCCGGCTCGTTCGGCCTCCTTGTAAAAAACTCAATCTGGTTGGTCAACTGGAAGGCGGACTGAAGGCCAATACCAAAAACCCCGGAAGGTTTTAGCCAGCAAGGCATATTCTTCATAATTTCCCGGGCCTTTTCATTTTTTTCCTTACTGGTGCCGATATCAGACATATGCTGCACATCATCCGGGGTAATACCCGTGCCCTTATCCTTGATGACAATCTGGATCACATTCTCTTTCTTATCATGGATAAGTTCTACTGTAATGGAATAATTTTTGAAGATTTTATGCAGCACATCCGGCTCCCATTCCAGTAAGGCCAACTCTCTTTTATCCTCTTCCAGGCTGGCTTTTGTTTCAACGGTTTTCTTGTCGCTGTCATTTATTTTATGGCCAAATTTAGAAATACCTATACTGAAATAGCGGTTCTGGGTGACGTCGTACCACAGTTGCAGCAGGGAAGCGTCCACGGCGTTTTGTACCAGTTCCCGTATCCCGATATATTGGTCCTTATAAATGCTGGTGCCTTCCAGCAGTTTCATAACACGGTTCTGGGACATCCGCATTTGCAGCCGGTAATTTTTGGAGGCATAGTTCCTTCCGTCAATCAGGATGTCCGCCTTGGTAAGCTGGGGCGGGCGGCCAAAGTCAGGCTGGGCAATAACCGACCAATAGAGCCGCTGGTCTTTACATTCGGTTTCCAGCCATTCCAGCCACTCCCTTACCAGCCCGGCAACCTCATATCCGTCGTTGCTGCTGTCACAGGATGCGCACACCTCGATCCGTTTCGGTGTAATCAGTAAGTGGCTGACGGCCTCATGCTTTTTGTGATGGAGTTCGGACAATTTCGGGATAAGGCCGCGATTCTGGCTGATTTCGTTGACAAACCATCGGGGGAACCGCCCGTTATCCAGGTCCAGTAAGTCGCCAAGCCGCAGCATCGCCGCAATAAACCGGGGATGGAACTCATCCCCCACAATCCCATCGGCGCGGACCCTCATTTTCATCACGTCGGAAAAAGATTTCCCGTGGGCCTCGCAGATTTCGACAATACCCTCCATGCCCTGGATAAACCGCCCGTTCAGGCGGCCCTCAAATAGGCCGCCAAAGTCGTTCCAGATCCGCTCTATGCCCTTCCAATGTGAGGGCCGTAGATAGGTTTGGATTACGACCATAATGGAAAAGTACAACTCCTGAAGGCTGGTTGATGACTTGCAGCGGTCATTTACAAAGGAAAGCAAGTTTTTAACAGCCTGCAGTTCGTCTGCCGGCAGGGCATAGCCGTTATCTTTCTGGTTTTTTAAAAAGTCAAGAAAGTCCCGTGTGCCCAGTGCGTCATAAATAAGGTTAAACGTCATGGCCATGCCGTAGTCATGGGCGTATGCGCAAACAAGCAACATAAACGTATCGGTGGCCGAGAGGGCTTTCATGCGCTCTTCGCCAAGGAACCTTTCTATGGCCTGGATCACGGAACGGCTATGGATAGCATCATGTAAGCTGTAATGTACATAAACACTGCGAGAATGCGGCAGCAGATCTTCCATGTCTTTTCGGAACAAGACCCAAAGGCTGTGCAGGTTTTTAACCCGCGGAGATGCAGATGCAAGGTTTTCAAAGTGATCCTCTAAAGTAAGGGGCAAATTATTAGACGATTCCGGTTCCATTCTCTTTTCACCTCTCTGATAACGCAGGTTCAATGCGTTTTGTAAAGTGGAAAAATGCACGGTTTTTTCGCTGATCCCATCCCACGCCCCTCTCCTCCAATATTTAAGAAAACATCCCAAAAATATTTTGGTTCAAAAGCTTTGGAAAAGCGGCAGTGCGCCTGCCAAAGACCAGTGGTGCCAATATAGTGTCACAACTTTCATCTTTACTTAATATTATAGTTGATTATTCGATCTTTTTCAAGTGAAAATATAAATTACTGGCGGTTTTCTCAGGATTCTGCATGATCAATCAACTATTGGTGGGTAGTTTGGGTGCTTGCGGGTATAAGAACACAAAAAAGCACGGCATCGTCCATGATGCCATGCTTTATAAATCTTCGACCAAACAGTTCCGCTCGGTGTCCTATCCAAGCAGGTGCATGAAATCAAGTGTCTGGAATTCCGTAAGAAAAGCCTGGATAAATGAAAATCACCTACTGCCGTCCAAACCCTGGGGGTTCAGATTGCAATAGGTGGTTTACTTGGTGGAGATGGCGGGAATCGAATTGGCAATACAGTGTTTTGCTAGTTTTACACTTTTCCCGTTTCCCTTAGATAGTGTCTACACGAATTAAGTACGGATAGCAGCCCAAATGGCGATACAACGGACGTGTACCGCGGCGATAAAAGCATCCGAGGTTTTGGCATAACGAGTGGCAATACCTCT
>NZ_JAWXXJ010000064.1:0-4649 GCF_034335085.1 Acutalibacter caecimuris
CCCTGTATCAATCAGTACATAGCCGTTGTCAATAGGATATATCCAATTATTTACTATCCTGCTTCCTGCATTGAGCATAGATGTTCTCTCTTTTCATTTATTTTCATCGGCGTCAACTTCCAATTTGCTGTTCTGTATTTTCCCATTATACCACAATTCCGGGGAGAACGGCAACAAGAAGAAAAACGGAAGGACTGCATGAAAGAAAGACCCTATTCTCCATCCTTAATTGCAAAAACCTTGATGTACTCTGAGATTTCAAGCTGTTTCTCGGCGTCTGCCACCTCCGCGCTCGGTTCTTGCGGAATACCCTTATGATCAAAGCCATGATACATTTCTATTCACCCTCTTTTCTGCTCCTGTAAATGTAAATTACCAGCACAAAAATGAAGGAAACAAGCTGTGCCGCCATAATCCGAACGATTTGCAATTCATCCGCGCCCGTTGAAGAAACGACATGCAGCATATTGGTGGCAACGGTATTATTGAACAGGTGGTCGCCAAGTCCAACCCACAGGTTTCCTGTCATGCGGTTAAGAAGCCCCCATTTGATTCCCATAATTCCGGCAAGGATCACATAACCAATACTCATCAGAATCATTTCCGCAAATGGCATTTCCCCGTTTATATAGCTTCTGATCGGCATAACAATGTGCCAAATGCCAAATAGAAACGCGGCAATAAAATTAGCTGTCATAAAGGGCGTTGTTTCAGAAAGCATCTTTATAAACAGTCCTCGGAAAACGCCCTCCTCCATCCACACATTGATGGCATTAAAGAACAGGCATAACCCGAAGAAAAGGAAATCGGTATTCTTTATGGGAGAGCCGGTCAATGAAAAACCGCTGACATATAGTTCAAAATGCGCGGGATTGCCTTGCAGGGACAGAATGGCAAATTCAAGGCCATATGCAATCGCAAAGCAAACCGTTCCCAATGACAAGCCTTTCAGAACACCGATTGCAAAGCCGTTCCTTTGAAATCCAATATCGCTCCATGTCAGGTTTGTACGTTTTAATACCACTGCCAATAGAATAATTCCGACGGCTTTGTGAAGCACATTTTCTCCAATCGCCGTTTTGTCTGTTTCAATTAAAAAATACTCTATAAACCTAGGGCTTGTTTGAAAAATAGGGAAGGCAGAGCTAAATCAACAAAATAGCGATAGCGGCAATGTAAATGAAGGCAAGAAAAGATGCATCCAATTTATCATATCTGGTGGCGATCCTGCGAAACCATTTGAGTTTTTGGAAGAAACATTCAACCAAATGGCGTTCTTTGTATAACCACCAATCTACCGGCCAAGGATCAGAAACATTGCTCTGCGGCGGGATCACATAGCTGGCTCCCTGTTCTGAGATATAAGCCCGGATTGTCTTTGCCCCATAAGCACGGTCTGCTAATACTTTGCTGCCACTGATTTTTACCCTTTCCAGCAGTTCAACAGCGTGGAGCGAATCATGGTCATTTCCCGCAGACAGCATGAATTCAACCGGGTTCCCCAGTCCATCTACGATAGCGTGCAGCTTTGTATTTAACCCGCCTCTGGTTCGCCCAACTGCCTTATCTGCCGTTTTTTCTCCCCTCCATTGGCGCTTTCGTGAACCTTGATGCAGGTAGAGTCCAAGCTCAGGTTTTCCATATCCGCATCTGCGGACAATGCGCGAAATATGGTTTCCAATGTACCATCGTCCCGCCATTTAGCGAATCGGGCATACACAGACTGCCAGGAGCCATACGCCTCCGGCATTTCCCGCCACTGTGCTCCGCTGCGGACGATCCAAAGCATCCCATTGAGCATGTTTCGGTCATCTTTCCGAGGCCGGCCTCGCTTCCCCGTCCTTTCTGACGGTAACAGTTCTTTTATGCGCTCCCATTGTCCTTTTGTCAATTCATACCGTTTCATATCTCTATTTTCGCACTAACCCGCAATTTGTGCAATATTTATTTTTCAAACAAGCCCTAGCCGAGAGGCAAATTGCGAATATTGCAAAGCACAAGCGCCGCCCCTTTACGCACCTTTTAACTTTCACGTTTTCCTCCTGTAAATTCCAGTTTACCGCTTTGATTATAGCGCAACCCTAGCCGCTAAACGCTCCTTTGAAAAACAACCGTCTGCTCCCGCATGGAGATTTTCCCCACCTGATACCCATAGTCCGCTAATTCCTTTTTGTATCTCAGGAACGAGTGGTCAATGGGAATGCCCGCGATATCCTGGATTTGCGCAAAGGTCAATTTGAGGGTCGGGCTTCCATCCTTTTGCACATAGGCCCACAGAGCGTCGTATTTACTCATGAAGTTCCTCCATTTCTCTACACAGCCGCGACATTCAGCAGCACATTCAGCGAAAACCTGCCGCCTGTTTTCTCCGTCAGCACCGCCCCATGGTACTTCTCCGCCACCACCCGGATGTTGGATAACCCGGTACCTGCCGGGGGAAGTGGCTCCTGCGAGCAGGTGTTCTCAAAGGTCAGCATATAGAAATCTCCCTGACGCTTGCCGCTGATGCGTATGGATTTTGCTCCGTCCTGAGCGCGGCAGGCAGTGATGGCATTGTCCAGGACGTTGGCAAAGAGCACGCACAGATCAAAATCATCGATCCCGCAGGGGTTTGGCAAAACCAGGGACACCTCTGCCGTAATCTCTTTGGCCAGCCCCAGCTTCTCCCCCAGCAGAATATCCACCACCTGGTTGCCGGTCTGGTAGGGGAAGGACAGAGCCTCCGAGACGGTTTCCAGCTTTTTCAGATACTCCCGGCCCTCGTCCAGCTTCTCATTCTTGAGCAGGCCGTCCAGCACAGACAGATGGTTCTTGATGTCGTGACGAAAGGATTTCGTTTGCTCATAGCGGGCCCGGGCCTCAGCAATGTAAACTTTCTGAGCCTGGGCTGCCTGGGTCAGCGATTGCAGTTCAACCTGAGCCTGAAAGCCCCGGCAGAGCTGCCGGTAGGCGTACAGGGTGCACAGCAGCGCCGCCAGCCCCGTGATTTGCAGGAAGAACAGCGTGCCGTGCTTACCAACATCCTCCAGGGAAACGGAGGGGACAAAAAAGCTGTAGGCGGTCTGGAGGATGTACAGCTCCGCCCCAAAGAAAAACAACCCAGGAAGCAGGAGAAGCCCGATATAAGGCGTTTGGCTGTCCTGCGTCCAGGCCAGGAGCTTCCGCACAGCGCGGTAACAGCCAATGCATGCCACAAAATAGAGGGCCTGTGCAACCAAAAGCAGCAGATATAGCTGAGGGGTCCCGATAAAGCCGGGAAAGAAGGCCACCTCCACAGAGTTGATAATTCCAAAAGAGAGCTGCGAAACATAAAAGGCCAGCACCGCCGCCACCCAGGAAATGGGCCGCTGGTTCCCCAGCGCAAAGCGGCTGAGGGTGTACAGCCCCAGGATTCCTGCGGCAATGGAGATAATCCCATCGTCTTTAAGGCCCAGCGACAGACACTGAATGGCGCAGAGGGCAAGGCAATAGACCGCAAAATGCCAAAGCCTGCGCCCCTTCCCGGTCAGACGGCTGACAAAAAAGATGTGCATTATACCCTGCCCCAGGATGCTGATCCCGTCCATAATCAGGCTAAAATAATCCATATCAGACACACCTCTCTTTCATATGGCGCAAAAGGGCCTGGGTCAATTCCCGCTCCCGCAGCCGCGAAACCGGGATGCGCTCTCCCTGGGACAGCAGGACCTGCCCCTCCTGGCATCCGCCCACATGGTCCAGATTCACCAGGTAACTCCGGTGGCACTTGAAAAAACGGCTGTCCACGCGCTGTTCTAAATCTTCCAGCCTGTCATAGTAGTCCAAAACAATACCATCCTTTTTGTGGATGAAAATTTTCCTGCCCAGCACCTCGCAGTACAGGATGTCAGAGAGAGGAACGACCTGGCAGCCGGAGCCTCGCTGTATCACCAGATTTTTTGCCGCGTCCCGCTCCAGCCAGCGCAAGGCCCGGTCCATTGTCCGCCTGAACCGATCCCTATCCAGGGGCTTGAGCAGGTAATCGAAAGCTTCCAGCGGGAACACATCAAACACGCGATCTTTCAGCACCGTCACAAAAATCAGCAGACTGCGGCTCTCACGCCGCCGCAGGAGCGCGGCTGTTTCCATCCCGTCCGGGCGCTCCATCTGGATGTCCAGAAAAATAACGTCAAATTCATCTGAGGACTTCAGCAGCGCATGCCCGCTGGAGAAACAGTCAACCGAATAGTCACAGTCCGTTTCCTTCATATAGCCTGCAAGCTGATCCGCAATTTCTCGGGCCATCTGTGGCTCGTCATCGCAGATAGCAAACATTATCATGCATACCACCCTATTTTTAGGTTAGCAAAAAGTCGGCAAAGGAGCAACCCATTTGTAATGAAATGTTGGAAATCCGTCACGAAATGTTTTTGGCGGCAGATATAGCATATCCCTGGCAGGGGATGTTGTCAACGAAAAGTTTTGCGCTCAGACCATTTGTCTAGGTTTAGGTAACTGGTTAAGTTTAGTATAGACGCACTATTTCTATTTTTCTGCCGATAGTATCTTCCTTTGGATAGTTCCCTACACCCGCCATGATGACAGGAGCCACCTGCCACCGAGAGAGCGCAAAGGTTCCCTGGCGGCAGGTGTTTTCTGTCATATTTTCTTTAGACGAAAAAGCAAACTGC
>NZ_JAWXXJ010000065.1:0-4381 GCF_034335085.1 Acutalibacter caecimuris
GGCCGTGTTGGGCCTTTGTGGGCCGGGTTTGGAAAGTCGCTGGTTTTATGGGATTGGGGGCGGTTTCGGCAAGGTCAGAAAAGAAACTTTCGACTGGGTCGAAAGTTAAGCGGGAGAAAATGCAGGGGTTGCTGTTGCACCCCTGCATGGTTCACCGCGCCCGGCAATGCCGGTCCCTTCGGGCTTTTTCGGGCTTTCTGGCCAGAAAATAGAAAGGGGTTGCTAAATTCGTATTCAGAGGAAAATGGGGTTGCAAACCGGATAAACGGCGGTATTCCGCCAAATATTCCGGGGTTGCGCCGCCAGAAGGGAGTGTTGCAAGATTTCGGTACCAAAGGACAAATATAAATTCGCGTTATGGCTCCATCCGGACACGCTGGCGAAGGTCAAGGAGCTGTACCGGCAGGATGATTGCCGCAGTAAATCTGAGTTTATCGAAAAGGCAATTCGTTTTTATATTGGCTGCCTTACTGCCGAGGATGGCACGTCCTATCTTCCCAATGCTTTCCTCTCCAACATGAAAAGCATTGTAGCGGAAAGCGATAATCGTCAGAGCAAGATGATTTTCAAGCTGGCAGTGGAGCTGGCCATGCTCATGAACGTGGTTGCTGCCAGCAGCGAGATAGACGAGATATCCCTGGCCCGGCTGCGTGGAGAGTGTGTTCAAGAAGTAAAAAGACTCAACGGCAATTTCCGTTTTGAGGACGCGGTCGAGTGGCAAAGTTAGTCACGAAGTTTAAGTTCTTGAAACCGGGCGCCCGGCAGGGGCGCGGAGGGTACGCAAAATATATTGCTACCCGTGATGGTGTGGAGAAAATTGATGATACCAAAAAGTTTGCGCCAGTCAGTTGGAATCAGAAGAAATTGATTGCCAAAATCCTGCGTGACTTCCCTGACAGTAAAGAAATGTTAGAGTACGAAGATTACCGGCAGAAACAGACAGTGGAATCTGCATCGGAGTTCATCTCCCGTGCTATTGAGGACAATGCCGCTGTCGCGCTGAATGCCAAAACCTATGCGGATTATATTGCCACCCGCCCCCGTGCTGAACGCTTCGGCTCCCATGGACTTTTTACGGACGATGGTGTGCAGGTGAATCTTGCGGAGGTGTCTCGGGAGCTCAACGAATACGGCGGCAATGTGTGGACGGCGATTATTTCTCTGCGCCGGGAGGACGCGGAGCGTCTTGGCTTTGACAACGGCTCCCGCTGGCGAGATATGCTGCGCACCCAGACCCAAGCGCTCTCAGAGAACCTGCGCATCCCTATGGGACACCTGAAATGGTTTGCAGCTTTTCATAACGAGTCGCATCATCCTCATGTGCATCTTATTGCGTACTCCACGGTGGAAAGCGAGGGCTATCTCACCAAGCAGGGTGTGCAAAAACTGCGCTCCGCTTTTGCAAAAGATATTTTTGCGCAGGACTTGCTGTGTATCTATGAAAAGCAGACGGAGCATAGAAACCGCCTGCGTTCGGAGAGTAAAGATGTGCTGGCGGAAATCGTTTCGCAGATAAATACTGGCGGCTATTCTGATCCGCACTTGGAGGAGCTGCTGGTGCAGCTTGCACGGCGACTCTCACGCACCAAGGGCAAAAAGGTCTATGGATATCTGAAAGCAGATGTGAAAACGATTGTGGATTCCATCGTCGATGAGATCACAAAAGACAATCGCATTTCCGCGCTTTATGATTTGTGGTATGAGCAGAGGGAGAATGTGCTGCGCACCTACAACAGCAGTTTGCCAGAGAGGATACCGCTGTCGCAGAATAAGGAGTTCAAATCGATTAAGAACGCCATCATCCAGGCTGCTATAGATTTGGTTCTGGATAGTCAGCAGGAGCAGGTCGCAGCTGAAGATGATGTTGAAATCGCACACAGGCAATCGCTATCAGTTGCTTGTACTGGCATTGGTATGAACGCTTTACGCTTAATCCAGCAGACCAGTCAGATCCTGCAAAATGAAGTTAGACCCATATACCAAGACAGGAGCACCGACCGCAAACTGCGCCGGAAGATCAATGAGAAAAAACAGGCGCAAGGTTTGCGGCAATAACAAAAATACTGTGAGAAATGCTCTGCGCCATTTGGTGCGGGACATTTCTCGGAAAGGAGTTCCATGTCAGGATATATTCCTTTTACAGATGAACAAAAAGAAAAAGCAAGGCGTACCGACCTAGCATGCCTGCTCCGCAGCCAAGGTGAAACCTTGCGCAAGTCCGGCTCAGAATTGGAATGGCTGAACGGTTCTCAGAAGGTCACTATCCGGGGAAACCTTTGGTTCCATCAGTATGAGCAGGTGGGCGGCGATTCCATCGACTTCGTAAGAAAATTCTACCAAAAATCTTACCCGGAAGCAATGGAATATTTGCTGGGCCGGAGTGATGGTATGCTTTCCGTTATGCCGCCTGCGCAAAAGGCACCGTCCAAGTTCGAACTGCCTCCCGCCAACGACAATATGCGGCGGGTATTTGCCTATCTGTTGAGCAAACGAGGTATTGACAAGGATGTGTTGTATGCTTTCGTTCACAAGAAGATGATTTACGAATCCGCACCGTACCACAACGTGGTGTTCGTTGGCTTTGATAAATACGGCATCCCTCGTCACGCAAATAAGCGGGGAACCAGTTCTGCGTCCACCTACAAAGGCAATGCTGTGGGAAGTGTACCAGAGTACAGTTTTCACTGGAATGGTAGGAGTGACCGCCTCTATTTGTTCGAGGCCCCCATTGATATGCTGTCTTTTATCTCCATGAACAAGAACGGCTGGCACAATCACAGCTATGCGGCGGCCTGCTCTGTTTCGGACAAGGTGCTGTTTCAGTTCATGACGGATAACCCCCGCATCAATAAAGTGTCCATCTGTTTTGACAGCGATAATCCGGGCCAACTTGCTGCCCAGCGGATTACCGCAAAACTGGTCATGCAAAATATAGAATCAGAAATCCTCGTGCCGGTCAATAAGGACTGGAACGAGGATTTGCTATGTGGCGAGGGATTGGAGGTTGAGGAATCATGCCAAATATTGCGCCGTTGATTTTTGTGGCTGCGCTCATGTTCTGCGTTCTCAGCGGGGTGACGTTGCTGGCGCATATCTACAACCTCAATAATATCAAGGCAAAGACGGTTGGCGATGGACAGCACGGTACGGCTCGGTGGGCAACGAAAGCAGAGATAAGAAAAGTGTACCAGCACGTCCCATTTACGCCGGAACGCTGGAGAGAGCAGGCTGCTCATGGTCAGGAACCTACGCTGGAAAATGGGCAGGCACTCCCCCAAGGCATTGTTATGGGATGTACCGGCAGAAATGAAACTATTGCCATGGTGGACACCGGCGACGTTCACACGATGATGATCGGTGCGGCTGGTGTTGGGAAAACCGCTTATTGGCTGTATCCCTGCATTGAGTACGCCTGTGCATCCGGCATGAGCTGGTTATCAAGCGATACAAAGGGGGACCTGGCACGAAATTATGGCGCCATTGCAGAAAGATACGGCTACCATGTTTCGGTAATCGACCTGCGCAATCCCACCCGCTCCCACGGAAACAACCTGCTCCACCTGGTCAACAAATATATGGACGCTTACCTGGAGTGTCCCGACCAGCTTGCCTACAAAGCCAAGGCTGAAAAGTACGCAAAAATCATCGCCAAGACCATCATCATGTCCGGCATGGACGGTGCGTCCTTTGGGGACAACGCCTATTTTTACGATGCCGCTGAAGGACTGGTGGCGGCTACCATTTTATTGGTAGCAGAGTTCTGCGAACCGCAAAAAAGGCATATCGTGTCCGTGTTCAAAATCATCCAAGAGTTACTGGCACCCTCTCAGCAGAAAGGGCAAAACCAGTTCCAGCAGCTCATGGCCATGCTGCCCAATGATCACAAGGTCAAATGGTTTGCCGGGGCAGCGCTGAATACCTCCAAGGAATCAATGGCAAGCGTTATGGGTACGGCGCTGTCGCGGCTTAACTCGTTCCTCGACAGCGAATTAGAGCAAATTCTGTGTTTCGATACAGAGATAGACGCCGAAAGATTCTGCAATGAGAAGTGCGCCGTGTTCGTTATTTTACCGGAGGAAAATCCCAACTCGTTTTTTATGATTTCGCTGATTATCCAGCAGCTCTACCGAGAGATTCTCTCTGTAGCCGATGAAAACGGTGGAAAGCTGAAGAATCGCTGTGTTTTCTTTGCGGACGAGTTTGGAACCATTCCAAAGATTGAATCTGCCGAGATGATGTTTTCTGCCTCCCGCTCCCGCCGTTTGCAGATTGTGCCTATCATCCAATCCTTTTCACAGCTGGAAAAGAACTATGGCAAAGAGGGTGCAGAGATTATCGTAGATAATTTGCAGGATATCATCTTCGGCGGTTTTGCACCCAA
>NZ_JAWXXJ010000066.1:0-3368 GCF_034335085.1 Acutalibacter caecimuris
CTCAAAAGATGGCGCGGTATTGCTACGCGCTACGCCAAAAACGCCTCTTCCTTCGCCGCCGCTGTCCAGATCCGTTGTATTGCTATTTGGCTCCTTGTTTATTGACGACGCCATCTAAGGGACTTTTTTCAAAAAGTCCCTTAGGCCGCCGGAGGCAAGGGGGGGTTAGGGGTGCTTGGGGGGGCGGGGGTTTTTGCGGGGGACTTTTTTCAGGAGGAGTTTTTCGCCCTCTACGGCGGCCAGGGGGCACAGGGAGAGGCCCGCCACCAGCAGCCACTGGAGGGGGGTGAGGGCCGCGGTTTTGAAGATGGCGGCCAGGGGCGGGAACAGGATGACGCTGACCATCAGCAGGGCGCAGACCAGGCAGGCCAGGTTCAGCCGGGCGTTGGAGAAGGGGCCCACCTGCCACAGGGAGTGGGGGGAGCGCATATTATAGCTGTGCACCAACTGGGAGAGGCTGAGCACCGCGAAGGCCATGGTGCGGCCGATTACCGGCTGGGCGGGGTCGGGGTCGAACCAGACGCGGCCCATGGTATAGGCCAGCAGGGCCAGGGCCCCCACGAGGCAGCCCTCCACCGCCACGGAGAAACCCATGCCCCCGGCAAAAACGCTTTCGTCCCGGCGGTGGGGCGGGTCTTCCATCACATCCCGCGGGATGGGTTCGGCGCCCAGGGCCAGGGCGGGGAGGGAATCGGTGACCAGGTTGACCCACAGCAACTGGATAGCCAGCAGGGGGGCGGGGGCGCGCATGAGGAAGGCCAGGAATACCACCAAAATCTCGCCGATATTGCAGGAGAGCAGGAAGTGGATGGTTTTGCGGATGTTGTTATAGATACCCCGGCCCTCCCGCACGGCGGCCACGATGGTGGAGAAGTTGTCGTCGGTAAGCACCATGTCGGCGGCGGATTTGGCCACCTCGGTGCCGTTTTTGCCCATGGCGCAGCCGATGTCCGCAGCCTTGAGGGCCGGGGCGTCGTTGACGCCGTCGCCGGTCATGGCCACCACCAGGCCCCGGCGCTGGTAGGCCCGCACCAGCTTGACCTTGTGCTGGGGGGACACACGCGCAAATACCCGGCAGTGCTGAAGCTGGGCGGCCAGCTCGCTTTCGGAGAGGCGGTCCAGTTCGGGGCCGGTGAGGGCCTGGTCATGCTCGCCCGCAATGCCGATGCGCCGGGCTACGGCCAGGGCCGTGGCCCCGTGGTCGCCGGTGATCATCACCGGGGTGACGCCGGCCCGCTTGCACTCCAGCACAGCGGCCCGTGCCTCCGGGCGGGGCGGGTCCTCCATGCCGATGAGGCCGCAGAAGGTGAGGCCGCTTTCCAGTTGGCGGTCGTCACCGGGCAGGTGGGGCACGTCTTTATAGGCCACGGCCAGCACCCGCAGGGCCCGGCCGGCCAGGCGGGCGTTATCGGCCAAAAGACGGGCCTTGGCGGCCCCGGTCAACTCCACGGCGCTGCTGCCCCGCATCTGCCGGGTGCAGCGGGCCAGGAGCACGTCGGGGGCGCCTTTGGAGATGACGCGGTAGCCGTTTTCCGTGCGGTGGGCGGTGGTCATCATTTTGCGGGCGGAGGTGAAGGGGATCTCCCCGACCCGGGGGTAGGCCCGGTCCAGGTCCGGCTTTTTTTGGCGGCAGGCCCGGAGGAAGGCGGCCTCGGTGGGGTCACCGGCGGGGGTATCGCCCTGAAGCTCGGCATTATTGCACAGGGTGGCCAGGGCCAGGGCCTGCTGGGCCGCGGGGCTATCCAGGGGCTCGGCGCCAAAGGCACCGCTGTAGGCGGTGACGGACATTTTGTTCTGGGTGAGGGTGCCGGTTTTGTCGGAGCAGATGACCTGGGTGCTGCCCAGGGTTTCTACCGCGGGCAGGTGGCGGACAATGGCCCGCTTTTGGGCCATGCGCTTGACCCCCATGGCCAGCACGATGGTGACAACGGCGGTGAGGCCCTCCGGGATAGCGGCCACGCCCAGGCTGATGGCGATCATGAACATTTCAAGGGGCTGGATCTTTTGCAGCAGGCCCAGCAGGAAAATGGCCCCGCAGATGGCCACCACCCCCAGGCCCAGCACCTTGCCGGTTTGCCGCAGCTTGCGTTGCAGGGGCGTTTCGGGGGAGGATTCCTCCTCCAGCATACCGGCGATGCGGCCCACGGCGGTGTCCATGCCGGTGGCGCACACCAGCCCTACCCCCGCCCCGGCGGCAATGCCCGTGGAGGCGAACACGGTATTCCGCCGCTCGGCCAGGGGGGCGTTTTGGGCGCAGACGGTTTCGGCGTCCTTCTCTACCGGGGCGGACTCGCCGGTGAGGGCGGATTCCTCGGTGCGGAGCTCTACCGTGGAGAGCAGGCGCAGGTCGGCGGGGGCCATATCGCCGGCCCGGAGGATGACCACATCCCCCGGAACCAGGCCGGCGCTGTCGATGGTCTGGCGCTTGCCGCCACGGATTACCCGGGCATGGGGGGAGGAGAGCTTTTTCAGGGCGTCGATGGCTTTGTCGGCCCGGAGCTCTTGGACCGTGCCAATGACGGCGTTGCATACCACAATGGCCAGGATGATGATGGAGTCGATGTACTCGCCATTGCCCTGCATGGCCGAGGCCCAGAAGGACACAGCCGCCGAGGCCAACAGGATGAGAACCATGAAGTCTTTGAACTGGCTGAAGAAACGGGCTAGGACGCCCTGCCGGTGGGCAGGACGGAGCTGGTTGGGGCCGTGCCGGTTAAGGCGGCGGGCTGCCTCGGCCGGGGAAAGCCCTTGGTCAGGATTGGCGCCTAAAGCCTCGGCGGCTTGCTGGCGGTTGAGGTGATGAAGTTCCATGTTGTTCCCCCTAAGAGTAGTTGGTTAAGCTATATGTGCCGCCCCTATGGATTATGTGTGTTGCATTGCCCCTGGAACTCTGCTATAATGTTTTGTATGTGGTTGCTTTTTGGCCTCCGGCGGCCTGAGAGTTGGCATGGCCAACTCTTGGGCGTTGCCCCTTTGGAATCCCCACCACTTTTGAAAAAGTGGACAAAACTTTTGCGTGCGCTTGCGGGGACGCTGGCTGGAACCATTGGGTAGGGGGATGACGAAATGTTTATGTTTTTGTTTTTTTCTTGTTCTCTTTCTTTTTTAATGCGCACCTGGGTCACGCTTTAAAATGGGGAGGGGCATTTCTTAAATATAGTTGCTATGTGGTGCGATAGGATGTGTGCGGTCGAGCGGGCGGATGAGGGGAATAGAGCGGTGGGGGACGGCTTAAAAGTTTTGGGGGATTCCTAGATAGTGTCTACACAAGGTAGAGGAATTGTGATAGAATGGAAGCATCAAAAAAGACAGGAGAGGAAAAGATGGATGCTTCCTATCACAGACACGACATAAGCGATCAAGTGTGG
>NZ_JAWXXJ010000067.1:0-3305 GCF_034335085.1 Acutalibacter caecimuris
AAATTTAAGAGGGTTGAAATCATGAACAAAAGCAAGTTTCTGAAGAAATCACTTGCGGCGTTTCTGGCCATTCTCATGGTCGCCGCAATGATTCCGATGAGCGCGTTTGCTGCTGATGCACCCACTGGCGTCACCACCATCCGGGTGAACGGCGTCAGCGCGGAGTGGGACGGTGAGAAGTACGTCGCCGCCGTTTCCGGCACCAGAGAAGAGGCGGCTAACGTGCCCATTACTGCCGTTACCACCGGCACCACCAATGTGTACGTAAAGGAGAAGGACAGTGAGAAGGTTGACCCTTCCACCGGCCTTACCCTGGACCTGAGCAAGGCTGTCAACGCCGACAAGCCTGCCACCGCGGGCGATGACGGCACCTATGTTTTCACGCTGCTGGTGGGCGAGTCCATCAATGACCCCGCTACCTATGAGCTGGCCATCAACTGGACGCGCACCTATGCCAGCAGCGCCAACACCGTCACTAAGGTGGAAAACATTGCGGATATGGCCTCTGCTGAGATCGGCGAGAGCACCATCACCGTGAAGATGAAGCTGAGCCTTGCCAACCTTGCGGAAATCGAGTCCGAGCGTTTCACGAAGGACGGTGAGGTCTATACAAAAGCCGCAGGGGCTGAGGCCAAAGACGACCATAAAATCGCGTTCGTCAGCGCTACGCCGGGCAATGTCGGCAAAGAACTCACTAAGGGTGACAGTAATTGGGAAAACCCTGCCCATGCCGCCTCCGCCCTGCTGAAGGAAATCTTCACCACCCAGGGCGCCAGCCTGGCTCTGGCTGGCGATAAGCTGACCGTTACCGCCGCCAACGGCGATACCAAGACCTATACCCTGAAGTTTGAGGCTGAAACCTCCTTCAACACCATCAAGCTGGGCGACGTGGAGGGCAAAATTTCCGGCAAAACCGTCACCTTCACCATGCCCTTCGGCACTGCCGGGGCCGATGGCAACGACAAAACCGCCATTGAGGCCATGAAACTTAGCTGGACTGCGCCGAAGAACACCACTGTTAAGATTGGTAAGACCGACTTTGATACCGCTACTGCAACGGCTGTGAGTGGCAAAAATAGCCTGACCTTGGGCGAGTTGAATAATGACGACGATACAAAGTATGTCTATCCTCTTGCAGATGAGAGTTTGCTCTGGATTCAGACTGCCTCTGGCGCAAAGGCTCAAATCAATGTTAGCATTAAAATTCCCACACAAAACCCCGAAGCCGAACTGACCGCTGTGAAGGTTGGCGACAGCCAGGTGGTTGCCATTGAGAAGGGCCAGGGCACGGTAGAAGTTACCCTGCCTGCCGGCACCGACATCAGCGGCACCCTGCCCCTGAAGCTGGCCGGCACCGAGGGTGCTACGGCTGCCGTTGCTGGCGATGCCAATCAGACTGCCACTTTGGCTGCTAACGGCGTCCTTGCGCCGACCAACAGTGAGGTTTCCGTTAAGGACAAAGTCATCTATGTGAACGTGACCTCTCCTGATGGGGATAAGATCGTGCAGTACACCATCAAGCTGTCTGTTGGCGAGGCCGGCCCCCTGACCCTGAGCAAGCTGGACCTGGTAAACGCTGACGGCTCTGTGGCCACCGGCGTGATCGACCAGGCCGCCAAGACCGTTACCCTGACTGTGCCCCATAGCGTTGGCAAGGACGGCAGCGAGTGGACTGGTATCAAGGTTGTTGCCGAGGGCAGCAAGTTTGCCTCTCTGGCTTACCAGAAAGCTACCGCTTTCACCACCGGCGCTGAACTGATTTCCGGCGAAACGGAGGCTAAGGGCGACGGCAAATTCCTGGGCAATACCATTTCCGGCCTGAACACTACCGACACCACTACATGGACGGTTGTCCGTGTATGGTACCCCTCTGGCGCTACCGGCACTACTGCGGACACCACCACCAACTATGTTGATTACAAGGTGATCCTGCGCAAGAACAATGCCTCTACCGGCAACGCCTTGACTGCCGCTACCTTTACCGACGCCGCGGACCGCGACGCCATGACCGCCGACACGACCTACAAGGCCGAAGTCACCCGCGGCACCCAGAACATCATCAAGGTGTTCCTGCCCTACACGAAACGCAACATCACCAGCATTAAGCTGTCTGATATTACTGTGAGCGACAATCTGGCGACCGTTGCACAAATTCCCGCCTCGATCGATGCGGGCACAAAAGTTAATACCTTCGCTGTTAACCCCACTGAGAAAGCACTGGGTAAAGCGATTACCGTTGACCCTGCCAAGTGGGTAAACGGCTTGAACAGCGACGGCACTGTGGATACTACCAAGGCTGTGGCGCTCCGCGTGTACAGTGAAAATGTATGGGACACGGTTGGTGCCCTGACTGTTACTGTTGACGGCACTGGTGACGGCAACACGACCAGTGATAAGATGCAACTTGCAAGCGGCGCTAAAAACTGCCCGGGTGCCTACGCTACCTACTACCTGGTTGCCGAGGTTGCCAAGGCCGAGAGCGGCTACGACCTGACCAGCATTGAAAGCACCGACCCGCTGGTTACCGTTACCGGCGACATTGACGCCGCCGCCCGTACACTGACCCTGACTGTGCCCTACAGCTATGCACAGAACAAGACTCCTTTCACCCTGCGCTTTGAGGCCAGCCCCATGGCTACCGTTGCCATTGGTGGCTATACCCTGACCTCTGACAACGAGGCCGGCGACAACGAGAACGCCTCTAAGATCAGCGTTGACAGCACCAACATCTATGTTGGTGAGAACTCTGTTGCAAGGAGTGGCGCTAAGCTGAATGTTACCGCCGAGGACGGCAGCAACAGCCGCCAGTGGACCCTGGAGATCGTCACCGCCCCCGCCGGCAACGATGCTGGCCTGAAGGCCATCACCGCCGGCACTGCCGAGGCTGTGGTCGACACCGAGGACGAGAGCAAGTGGACCGTTGAACTGCCCTACAGCGCTGACCCTGCCAAGCAGGTGCTGGGCATCGAGCCCAACTCTGCCTTGGCTAAGGTACAGGTTGCCGGCGAGGACTTCGACGCCACCGCCGAATACAGCCTGGAGGAGCCCTTGGCCATCACCGTGATTGCCGAGGACAACACCCGCAAGACTTACACCCTCACCGCCACCAAGGCTGCTGCCAGCACCGAGGCTGCCATCACTGCCCTGAAGGTTGGCCAGGTTGAGGCTACCATCAACGGCAACGATATCACCGCCAACATCGGCGTGGACGGCGACCTGACCAAGCAGGTTCTGACCATTGAGACCAGCGCGGGCGCTACCGTCACCGTGAACGGCGAGGCTTACGAAGGCGCGGAGATCAGCGT
>NZ_JAWXXJ010000068.1:0-3268 GCF_034335085.1 Acutalibacter caecimuris
TCTCAAAAGATGGCGCGGTATTGCTACGCGCTACGCCAAAAACGCCTCTTCCTTCGCCGCCGCTGTCCAGATCCGTTGTATTGCTATTTGGCTCCTTGTTTATTGACGACGCCATCTAATGTCCCGCTAATAAAATCGGCTACTTGAAGACCAACATCATTTTTGCTATTTTGAAAACTAAAATCTGCATCTCCCCACAGATTCGGCATATCCTGATGATTCATAACATATTGGCAAAAACTTTGCATATACTCATTACTGCCCATTTCATCAGCAATAATGGTTACTTTCTTGAATGCTCGTCTCAACTCCTTGTGAACAATGTTATTCATGAATTTATAGAATACTTTCTTGTATTGAAGTCCTTTTGAATTCATATTTTCTAGGCAATTTTTCTTATCAATACAAACTGAAAAAATACTGAACGGAAGGGGGGACAAATCCGTAAGTATACGTTTGCGGCGTTCATGATTTCTACTCACTTTAGAAGATTTCATTTCCCCTGCTTGAAAATGGTTTTTTCGAATTTGTTCCACACACTTCCTGTACTGGTCCACATTTGTTTCTTCTACAATAATTGCTGTAATGATGAAATGTGTAGATACATCTGGATTGTTAATATCCCATCCGAACGCGCCATATTCATCTGTGAAAGCATAAACACGTTCCATTATTGTTCTCTCCTCAATGATTTAGCTAATGCTTTAGGTCATTTTACAAGGAACTACACGCAGACCGTGAAACGGGCTGCTGACAACAAACAGGCGCTATGCTCCCGGCAAGGGGCATAGCGCCTGTTTGTTGTGGGGGTATCCAAAGGGGGCAACGCCCCATTTGGCACACGACTTTGCGAAGCAAAGTGTAGTGTGTTATACGCTCTGTCGGCGTTGCCGTGAAAATGCCGTTGCCGCCGGGGAGGGCAAGGGCATTTGAAGCGGCAGGAAAACAGGGCTTTGTTTGGGGCTGGGAAGCCGGAAACAAAGGGCTGGTTTCAGCAGCAGACAGGGCGTATATGAAAGCCCTCGTCCACCGTCCTCAGCCTATGGGACAAAATGTCCCAAACCTTTAGACACCGTGACTATATGTGTGGCCACACTCATTTATTTTAGTGGTCGTTCTTTTCTCAAAATTGAAATGGGCGGGAAGCCATTTTAGGGCTTTCCCGCCTTGATTGCCCATCAGCAAAGGCAGGCGGGGCTGTCAACGGCGGCGCATTTGTGCGCCGTTCATCTTGACCGTTGACTGGCTCGGCTGCCTTTGCTATCTCCCCCGATAAACTGAAAGTTTTAGATTAGTCCCACACGATTTCCAAACAATCGAAGTTATCTGGAATTGGTGGTACGCACGAATAAGTATTTAATTCAAATGCCTCTATTGTAATTACTCCATCAGAGCATAGCCATTCGCAATTTACTAATTTTTCTAATTCCGCAGGCAAAATGGTTGTGCAAATCACGATTGTATCTCCTGCAAGAACTAATTCTTCTTTCCCATTGTTTTCTACGATTTCTGTATCATCGTGGAGAGCAACACGCACCCATGCTATGTCAGGCATTAACTCAATCTTTTGTAGCATATTTCGTATTTCAGAAAGCGTTGGACGGCCAAATTCCCATTGGTTCGGAGCAATGGAATCCTCCTCTGTGTTTCCATCGAAAAATTCATCAAGCGTTAGTAATGGCAAGCGTTCTTCATTTTCTTCCAATATTTTTTTGAATGTATTCAACTCTATCATAGTCACAATTCTCCTCGCAAATCAGAATTAGTTGATTTTATCCTCTCCCCGGATTTTCTTGTTTTTCCGTTCTTCTAACTCCGCAATTTGGCTCATCAAGCAATCTGAAAAAGTCCCCTCAATCGGTGTAGCTTCTCCTGTTGTGTAGTAGTCAAGAAGGACTATGTTATTATTCTTGTCAAAACAAAATATTTCATCACCATTCCCTATAATGGACAAGAATGGGATAAAATCAGTAAAACCTTCATCGTGTAGTTCTTTCGTTTTTTCACGAATATCCAAAAAATCGGGTATTCCATTGGCAATTCCATAGACTATAATTCCTCGACAGAACGACCAAAATGGGCCTATGTCATATTGTTTCGCTTGTGGCCATATTTCTTCTCGAACCTCCATATAAAGCCCACCTAATGGGGACATAGTGAACTCTCTAAAATCAGCAGGAAGATTTATTCCATACTGATTTTCAAAATCCTTTATATCCTGCTCCGATGGCTCATTTCCCATACAAGCTACAACCTGATAAGTCTGCTTATCATAATTATGGAAATAATCATAAACTTTTTCCAATGACATAATATACCTCCTACAAAATGCGATTTTTTATTTTCTTACTTCCGTCCCCGCTGTGGGGTTGGTTTTTTCAGCAAGTCCGACTTCTGTGCAATCTTTTTCAGCCACTTCTTTTCTTCCCCGGACAGCTTCTTAAAGTTCAGCCGCAGCCGTTTGCAGATAAACGCCAAAGACGCTTGCTCCGGGTCACTGTCTGGGTTGGTAATTTCGGTAGCGGCTTCCAATAATCCTTTCAGCGGGTTATCCTCCGGGATGCTGAAAAAATCCTCCCTGTGGGCTTCCCGCAGGCCGGCGGCTATCTCGTCTATGTCCTGCTGGATTATGTAACGGCAAAAGCTGTCATCATCAATATGGGCAGCGATAAGCTGTCTTAACTGCGGGTCGGTCAAGCCGGGATTGTGCTGTTTCATAATCATTGCGCTCATAGCGTCCACAATGGCGTTTGCGCTCTGTACCTGCTTCACCGCCGTTCCGTTCACATAGATTTCAAGGTCGGCCATCAGCTTGATAAAATCCGGGTGCGCCGCCAATTCGCACAGCAGAGCATTGTCCACCTGCCCGCTTTTCAGCAGGTCAATCATTCCGTCACTCAAACGCAGGTCTGCAAGATCAGCGTTTGGGGGACGCTTCATTTCAGACAGCCCCAGCAGATAGTCGGTGGTCACGCCGTAAAACTTCGCCAGCTTGATAAGAGCATAGTGGCTGATGTCCTTAAAATCGTCCGCTTCATAACTGCCCAACGCAGGCTTGGAGAGGTTCGTCTGCTCTGCAAGCTGTTCCAGCGTCAAGCCACGCTGCACACGCAGGTCTTTCAAGCGTTCTTGAATGGATAAAGACATTTTCTCGCCCTCCTTGTCTGTTCGATAAATCGGAAGTTAGTGAATCGGTAATAATTCCATATTTTTTGCCCGCTTTAGATTTATTTTAAGGTCGTCATATCCAAACGGCTTGCCATGTCCC
>NZ_JAWXXJ010000069.1:0-3024 GCF_034335085.1 Acutalibacter caecimuris
CCCTTTTACGCGGGGAGGGGGATGGGGCGATGGGGTTGGGGGCGTGAAAAAGGGGGCGCGCGAAAGGGCGCGAAATAAAAAAGGGAAAACACAAAAGTTTTGTCCACTTTTTCAAAAGTGGTGGGGATTCCCAAGGGGCAACGCCCCTTGGGGGGCCCTTTACGCGAGGAAGGGGATGGGGCGACGGGGGTTGGGGGCGTGAAAAAGGGGGCTTGTCCATAACGCGCGAAGGGGCGCGAAATAAAAAAGGGAAAACACAAAAGTTTTGTCCACTTTTTCAAAAGTGGTGGGGATTCCCAAGGGGCAACGCCCCTTGGGGGGCCCTTTACGGGGGGAGGGGGATGGGGCGATGGGGTTGGGGGCGTGAAAAGGTGGGCTTGTCTATAACGCGCGAAGGGGTGCGAAATTAAAAAAGGGAAAGCATAAAAGTTTTGTCCACTTTTTCAAAAGTGGTGGGGTTTTTAGGGGGCGACAATCGCCGGTGGCGATTTCCCGTCGCCGACCGAGGCGGCAGCCGAGAATCAACGCCCCAGAGTTAGCGCAGCTAACTCTTTGCCGCCGGAGGCAAGGGGGGGGGGACCGCCGGCGGGTAAGGGGGAGAAGATCAGCGGTTTTTTTCGCCGGCGTTTTGTTGGGCTACAGGGGCGCGGGCGGTGAGCCAGAGGATGGCGCGCTCGATGGCGTCTTTGGAGTTGCCCCAGTCGCCGCCCGCGTTGCGGTAGTCGAACATCCGGCAGAAGTGGGTGACGTCGCCGCTGAGGGTTTCCAGGTAGGCTTTGGCCAACTTGGTGGTCTGGGCCTCGAAGGGGGCGAAGTTCTTTTTAGGCATCTTCTGGGCGGACTCCATCACCAGGCCATAGTGGGGCAGGCAGATGTAGGGCTGGGCGGCGTAAAGCTCCCGGAACTCCGCCTCGGTCTGCCAGAGGTTGAGGGTGCTGTCCAGCAGGTGTTTCATGTTCTGGGTGATGTTCTGGCAGACAAAGCAGTTTTCCTGCCGGCTGTGCACTGCGGCCGTGACCTTTTTTAGGGGCGTTTTGCCCGACGGGAACACTTGTTCTCCAACCTCGTGGAGCAGGCTCTCCAGGATCAGGGCAACGGAAAGCCGGCTGCCCCGTGCCAGGATCTGGTTGAAGTGCTCGGAGCAAAAGCCCAGCCGGTTGGTTTCGATGCGCACATCGGGCTCCATCATAGCGGCGCCGGTGATATAGGTGGCCATGCGGTCCTCCAGCATATCCCGCATACGGCAGAAGGGGCAGCCGTCTTTGGGCTCGAAAACCTCATTGACCGGGATGGAACAGATATCCTCTCTCATGGCAAAGACCTCCTGTTTGGGGGCCGCGCCCCGGTGCCGGGGCGGGCCTGTTTACCCTTTATTTTAGCACGGATGGGGGGAAAAGGGAAGGGGGAACTTGCCGGTGAAAAAGCGCCCCAAAGGGCGGCACGGGGCCGTTTCCTTTGGGGCGCGCCGGGCTTTGGGGGGTAGGGGGTTAGGGCTTATCGAAGGAGGGGTTGAAGGCGTAGAAGTTTTTGCAGTCCAGGCGGTCGGTGAGGATGCGCAGGCCCTCGCCGAAACGCTGGAAGTGGACGATCTCCCGTGCGCGGAGGAACTTGATGGGCTCGGCCACGTCCGGGTCATCGGCAAAGCGCAGGATGTTGTCATAGCCAAGGCGGGCCTTTTGCTCGGCGGCCAGGTCCTCGTTCAGGTCGGCGATGGGGTCGCCGGTGACGGCAAAGGTGGCCGCGGAGAAGGGCGTGCCGGAGGCCGCCTGGGGATAGACGCCGGTGGTGTGGTCTACGAAGTAATCGCTGAAACCGGCGGCGTCGATCTGTTCGGGGGTCAGGTTGCGGG
This sequence comes from Acutalibacter caecimuris, assembly GCF_034335085.1. NCBI lineage: Bacteria > Bacillati > Bacillota > Clostridia > Eubacteriales > Acutalibacteraceae > Acutalibacter > Acutalibacter caecimuris. Next base: position 1,850 of record NZ_JAWXXJ010000069.1, read on the forward strand.
TAAGCTGGTAGACGATGGTGCCTACCATCTCCAGGTGGGCCAGCTCTTCGGTGCCGATATCGGTGAGGATCGCGGCCAGCTCCGGGTAGGGCATGGCGTAGCGCTGGCTCAGGTAGCGCAGGGACGCGCCGATCTCCCCGTGGGGGCCGCCGTACTGGGTCATGATGATTTTTGCCAGCTTGGGGTTGGGGTTTTTGATGCGTACCGGGTGCTGGAGGCGTTTTTCATATACAAACATCAGTCATCCTCCTTTTGCCAGGGCCAGGGGCCGTTGATCCAGGCCCAGCGGCTGGTTTCGCTGCTGAGCTGGCCCAGGGGGCCGAAACGGTCTTCGAACTCTTTGACCGTTTGGGCCAGGCGCTGGCGGTATTCCTCCAGCCGGCGGGCAGCCTCACAGTTGTTGGGGTGGGTGTCTAAAAATAGGTGCAGCTCCCAGCAGGCGAACTGCATGGCGTTGATCTTGCGGCGCAGGGCCATCTCTGTGGTGTCGCTCAACGGGGCTCCCCCCTTCTGCCGTAAAAAGGCTTATCCAGTACCGGGAACAGCGTGCCCGCGTCTAGCGCGCGCTCGGCGCTGTGCAGGTTGGAACTCCATTGCTGGAAGGGTACATACGCCATGGCCGGTACCGCGTCGGCCGGGAACGGCGTGGGGTCTTCGCCACAGGGGGCGGGGATCGTTTCTTTTTCCATTTTATTTGCCCCTTTCTTTGTAGTATGGGTGGTGCCGGGGATTGTCCCCATCACCAGCATATGCAGTACCCCCTATGGGTGTGAAACAGCCCCCCATGCCCGCTTTTGGGCGGCCGCCGGCAGGGGGCGCGCACTGGCAGGGGGACTTTTGAAAAAGTCCCCCTGACCCCCCAAAACTTTTTGAGGCGCTACGGGGGGCTCTGGGATGGGAACGCGGGCGGCCCGGTGGCAAGCGGGGGCGGGGACGGGCGCTGGCAGGGGGACTTTTGAAAAAGTCCCCCTGCACCCCCCAAAACTTTTGAGGCGCTACAGGGGGCTCTGGGATGGGAGCGCGGGCGGCCCGGTGACAAGCGTGGGCGGGGACGGACGCTGGCAGGGGGACTTTTGAAAAAGTCCCCCTGCACCCCCCAAAACTTTTGAGGCGCTACGGGGGGCTCTAGGATGGGTGCGCGGGCAGCCCGGTGGCGAGCGGGGGCGGGGACGGAC
>NZ_JAWXXJ010000070.1:0-2975 GCF_034335085.1 Acutalibacter caecimuris
ACCACACGTTATCGCTTATGTCATGTCTGTGATAGGATGTTTCCATCTTTTTCTCTCCTGCCTTTTTATGATGTTTCCATTCTATCACGATCCTCTCACCTTGTGTAGACACTATCTAGCATATGAGTTACAGTTCAGAGAGATCCACTATGGACGAGCTGGTGGCAAGAAACGCAAGCGGTATCCGCAGTATGAAGGAGTCGAGCTTGCCGGTGATGGTGCCGATCCAGGAGAAAGATTGGGATACGATGGTGGATCTTCTGGAGAGTTCGGTAAACTTCCAGCCGAAGTTGTACTCGCTGGTGAAACAGCAGTTGGCCGAGGAGCAGACGGTTTCTCATCAACTGGTGAAACAAATAAAAGATTCTTCGATGCAGATGGAGAGCCTCGCGCAACAGGCTGGGAAGAATCTCGAAAAGAGTTTGAACGATTCCTTGGCAAAGAGTTCGCAGTTGGAAACGGCTATTGCCAAGGCAGCGAAGCGACGGAATTGGAAAACCTGGGTGCTCATAATCCTGGTATCAGTACTGGCATCGGCGTTGGGAGCGGCGCTATCCGCTCTGCTATAGTTAACGCAGTTAACTATTATGCACTGGCTGTTCTGAGTGACGATGATGAAGACCCGGAGGAGCGCCGCAAACGCATCGAAGCGCAAGAAAATGGTGAGGCGTTGGGTACTTTACTTGGCCTTGCAGTGGGTGCAATTTCTGAAATATCAGATGAAAATAAGGATGAGTTTGAACACAAATTCAAATGAGTATGGAGGTTTGCGAATGACCAAAAAGGAATACAAGAAGGCCCTGTCCAGCTACCCGGAGGCGTTGACAGCCTCTGAGGTAGCTGAAATTTTGCGTGTTTGCACCAAGACTGTCTACAAACTGATTAAGCTGGGCGAGATACCAGCAGTGAAAATTGGGCGGGAGAACCGCATTTCCAAAAGCGTTCTCATATCCTATCTTCGCAACAAAGATAAGGGCAGTCCGAACCCGAAATGTGTCTGTTCTGAAAACTCTGCGGGTGCGGTATGGACTTCCGGCAGGTCTTGTGGTAGTGTATGTGGTGCCAGCGGAACTGGCAGAAAGGAGAGGTCAGCATGACAGATAAAAACTCATTTGCGGCAAGTGTGCAATCAAAAAGAGGACGGCTCTATGCTGTGATTCAAGTAAAGGAGGATGGCAAAACCAAACCGGTCTGGCGGGCGCTTGGCCTGCCGGAGGGGACGGGGAAATCAAAGGTACAAAAAGCTTATCGGGAGGTGGTAAGCAAATTTGAAATCGAGTATGCCGAGAGTCTGGTGCGCAGGGAAAATCCTGACGCCTGCCTCTCGGTTTTTGATTATCTCTGCACCTACCTGGATAGGGCAAGGCCCAGCATTCAAATCAACACCTACGAGAGCTATCACGGCATGATCTATGGAAAAATCCGACGGTATTTTGAACCAAGAACAAAGCTTACTGTGGCTAATTTGAAACCGAAAGATATCCAGGAGTTTTATGATTCTCTGTTTGCGGAAGGGGTGGTCGCCAACACCGTCATCCACTACCACGCCATCATGCGTCGGGCTTTCAACCAAGCGTTCAAGGATGGCTTGATCGACGCGAACCCATTCGATCGAGTGGAGCGTCCGAAGAAGAATAAATATCATGGGGATAACTACTCGGAAGAAGAACTGGCGGCTCTGCTGGAACTGACCCGCTCCGATCCTATCTATCCGGCAATCATACTGGCCGGGTGCATGGGCCTGCGCCGCAGCGAGGCGTTGGGGCTGCGGTGGTCGAGAATAGACTGGGAGCAGAACACGGTGCTGCTGGACACGAAAATCGTTGAGTACGAGCGGGACGGCGAGAAAGTCGTGGAGCCGGTGGAGGAGATGAAAAACAAATCCAGCCGCCGGACTCTGCCTCTGCCGGGGCCAGTCCGTGAAATGCTGGGGACAGAAAAAGAGAAACTGGAGATTTACCGCAAAATATTCGGGAAGAGCTATGACCTTCAGTACCTGGATTATGTGTGCGTAGACCAGCTCGGCAGGCTGATACGGCCTTCCTATGTGACCCAGCATTTTAGCGATATCATCAAGAAGTATGGGTTGAGAAAGCTGACCTACCATGGGTTACGTCACACAATGGCGAGCATACTCATAAGCCACGATGTGCCACTGATAAACGTCTCCAACTTCCTTGGACACAGCGACATCAGCACTACGGCTAACATTTACGCTCATCTGGACAAGGCCAGCAAGCAGGCCAGCGCGGATATTATCACTGACATTTTCAAAAAGGATGGCGAATAAAATGGGTGCCTATCTCAGTGCTGACGAGTTGTACCGCTACCTTCACATCTCAAAACGGAAGCTGAAATTTATACTAGAGAATGGATATATCTCGTGCATTGACACTGGAAAGAAAACCCATCGGTTTCTGATAAAGGTCAGTGATGCGAAAGAATTTAAGCGCAGAATGGACACCGAGTCGGGATTCCTGTCGGAGCTATACGGACAATTTAACTCGGGTATCTACAAACCCAGGAAGAAATTGATTGAGCCTACGCCGGAGAATTGCCTTGCATTTCAGAAGTTTCTGACTGAGCGGTGGGCTGACTATCCTGACGCTCTGCCCACAAAGCTGGCCGCTGAATTGATTGGCTGTGCGCCTCAGAGGGTGGGGGATTGGATGCGGAAGGGGGTGATCAGCAGCGTCAGTATCGGTGGGGTGCGGTATTGCAGCAAGGAGGAGTTTATTGCGTACTGTGCCTCGCCGGAGATGTTGCGGAGGCCGGGAGCGGCGAGGTATCGGGAACTTATCATAGAGTTTTTATGTAAGCATAAGTAAAATTACCGCAGCCGCTCATACCCCCGCTTAGGCGGCGTCGTCAATAAAAATATGATATAATAGACCTCAAAGAAGAGGAGGGCAAAAAAATGGCGGGAGAACAGCATCGGCACGATATAAGCGACAGAGCGTGGGAGAAAATCAGGC
>NZ_JAWXXJ010000071.1:0-2963 GCF_034335085.1 Acutalibacter caecimuris
CCGCCGTACTTTTCCACCGAGGATATGTACGCCGTGGAGTTTGCTTGGGCCGACCATGTGCGTCTGCGGGACACAGCGGCGAATATGCAGGGCCGGTTTCTGCTCTCGTATAACGATTGTGCAGAGATTCGGGAGTTGTACGCTGGTTTTCCTGTGTTCGATTTCACCAGAGTCCACTCCATGGCCCAGCGGTACGAGGCCGGGAAAGAGTTCAAGGAGCTGCTCATCGGGAATTATGACCTATTCGAGCAGGAAAAATCCAAGCCCACACAAATGAAATTTGAAATATAGGAAGTGGTTATTTTGGCAAGTGAACCATTCATTCTGGTATCTGTGCCTCTGGAAATGTTTCTGGAGGCTGGAATCAACACCGAAAGTATCATCCAGGTGAGTGCTCGTGAAGGGAAAATCATCATCGATACCCCGGACAGCACCGAGGATTACGTCTGCGACAGGGATTGCGAAAACTGTCCCTTGAACGCCATGCCCTGCGAATTCAACTGTGAAAGCTGTCCCTGCCAGGCAAACTGCGATGGAAGGGGGCTGGACGAGTGAACAAGAAACTTCTGCGCATTTTGGGTAAGCGAGGGCGTATCACCATCCCCTTTGAAATCCGGCAACGGGTGGGCTTTGCTTACAATGACGTGCTGTCTTTCACCGAGAGTGAAGATGGGCGGTCGGTGGTTATCCGCAGGGAGAAGCTCTGCGATGATTGCCAGGGCAAAACTGTTCGGGCTATGATGGATGACAGGGCTACACTGCTGGAACTATTGGACTCCCTGCCCACGGAACTGAAAAAGGCGGCATTCGTGCAGCTCTCGGAGAGCCTGGGCAGACTGCCAAAGAGAGAAATTCGGACTGGGCCGCCGCGCATCCGGGAAGCGGAAACGCCTATGTGATAGGAGGTGCTTTCTCTGAAAATTATCCGCGCTCCGCCCAGATCGTGGGGCATTTCTGGCTGAATCTTTGTTGCATATTTATTCGGATTTGGTCTGGGCTTTTCAGGAGTTTATGGTATGCTTGTGGTCAAGAAAAACTCCAAGAAAGGATGAATCCTATGAAGAAAATCTTGACCGCTATCATAGCTGCCGCCGTGCTGGTCAGCAACGCAGGGTGTCAGGTGCAACAGCCCCAGCCCACGCACTCCGAGCCGGAACCCGCGCCCCAGGCGCTTGTGCTGAATGTAGCCTCGCCCACCGAAACCAGTGAGAAACACCTCGACACGAGTGCCATTATAGCACAAATCACAGCGGGCCTCAAGGTTAAACTGGATACGGCAGAAAAGAAGAAAGAGGAGCCCAAAGCCTCCCCTGCCGCCCAGCGGAAAGAGGTGCAGGAATCGGAAAAGCAGCCACAAAACTCTGCCATAGAGCCAAAAACAGCGGCGGCAACTCCCACTCCCGAACCGCCTGCCACCGAGCCTGACGCCTACCTGAAAGTGACCGTGAAAGCCACTCCCACCCCGCCGCCAGCGGCTACTACCGCACCGACACCTGTTCCCACACCGGAGCCTCCAGCCCCAACACCCGCACCTGCCGAGCCTACACCGGCTCCGGCAGAGCCCACGCCAGAGCCGGTCATAGAGGAACCCACCTTCGATATCGGCTACTGGATCGGCTACGCGCAAATCTGCGCCCAGGGCCTGGGATTACGGCTGGAAAGCAGCGCGGTAGACTGCTGGGACAACCCCATCGGGGCCGGGCCGCACAGCACCTGCCTGGAGAGGGACATCCGCAGTAGGCTGAATAGATATGCAAACGACCCGGATATCACTGACGTGTGGATCTGGTATGAATCCACCGGCGGAAGTAACTACAACATCTATATCGGGTACGCATAACAAGAAAATCAAATAACCCATCGAAGCGCATTGTGAAAAAGCAGTGCGCTTTTTTTATTGCCCAAAAGGGCAGAAAAGGAGAAAATATGACATCTACAGTCAAACGGAAAAGCATGGCGCTGGTCATGGCCCTGCTGCTTTGCTTTTCCATGTTCGTCAGTTTCGGCACCACGGCCCAGGCTGCGGGAGAGCGATCCGAAATCTATATGGTTTCCTTCCCTCGTGACGCTGAGAACAACCGTGACCATTGGGATCGTGACAACCTTCAGTTCATGAACGGCTGGTATATGGAGGCTTACGATATGTTTGCAACTTTCGCCGTCGGCTCCTATGAGGGCAAGGTGGCGTACTGCATCGAGCCGGGGACTCCCATCGACAACGCCCACACGTTCACGGCGAAAGATGAAACCTTTTGGGATAATTATCCGTCCTCGCTCAATAAGACAATTGACGCGGACACCATCAAGTCCCTGATTGGCCGTATTTTGCAGTATGGCTACACCGGCAATATCGACCCCACCTGGGTATCTCAAAATAGTGCTGCTGCCGACAAGCTGGCGCACGTCTACGCAACCCAGCTTCTGATTTGGGAAACCATTGTGGGTGAACGAGACGAGAGCTTCGCCCACGTCAGCACCGACGGGAAAAATCCTGTGCTGGACTTCATCAAGCCGGGTCACCCCCTGCGCTCCCGAATCATGGACAAGTACAACTCCATGGTCACCAGCGCCCAGAATCACAGCAAAGTGCCCTCTTTCATGGCGAAAAGCACCGGCAAGGCTCCCACGATTGAACTGGAGTGGGACGGCAGTCAGTATACTGCTAAGCTCACGGATACCAACAAGGTGCTGGGGAATTACACCTTCACTTCCGATTATAGTTCCATGAAGTTCACGACCAGTGGCAATGTGCTGACTATCACCAGCCCTACCGCGCCCACCGGCAACGTGACCGTCAGCGCCAGCAAAAAAGACTCCAAGCGCATGGGACTTGTGGTTTGGGACGATGGTACCTTCGGGCCTGGTGTGGGCCAGCAGAACACCGTCACCTACACCCAGTCCGTCACCGACCCCATCGCCGCTTATCTGAAACTCAATGTTTCTTACGGCTCCGCTAAAATCGT
>NZ_JAWXXJ010000072.1:0-2838 GCF_034335085.1 Acutalibacter caecimuris
ATCGCCGATTGGACGGCGGTACACTGCCAAGAGGCCGGAGAGAGTTGCCGTCCTAAGTAGCGGGAGATACACGTCCGCTCGAATGCGGCGTTGAAGGCTGTCTTGGTGACAGTCTCATCCTCCAGCGCCTCCAGCACCCGGTCTGGGAGTTGCTCCCCACGGGCCAGATCGACCACCTGGGTCGGTTCATCGTCAAAGGCATAGGCAAAGAGGAGGATTTGAAACTGCGGGGAATTTGTGTAGGCGTAGACTCCGCACTTCGGAAGGTCTACGTCAGAAAAGGTCTCGATGTCGATTGCCAATAGGCTCATACTTGCCTCCTGATATGGCAAAGAGGGGTGGAGGCCCTCCACCCCTCTCGCCAAAAGTCGTGTGTTTGTCAGGAGAGGAAATCCTCGTCCTCGTCCGCCATGGCCTCAAAGTCATCGCTGGCCTTGGAGCGACCGCCGAGAGCCTCGCCGTCCTTCACGAACTGGACATTTCCAAGGCCCGCCGCAATGCCGCGGTTCCCGTTGGAGTTGTAGCCGTAGAAGGTGACGCTGACATTGCAGTAGCAGCCGCTGTACACCTCGCTCTGGTCAATGATGGGCTGCACCTTGCGGTCCACCACCTGGGGAGCCTGACGGCTGTTGGCGTTGAGGAAGAAGCTCCCGGCATATGCCTCGTCATCGGGCCGGTCGGTGTCGCCGTCCCGGAGGGGGGTCTTGAGGTTGGGGGGAATCTTGCCGCCCCACTTGCCCACGGAGTCCTTCTTGGCCTGCTCGATGGCGTTCTTGATGGCGGTGATGGTCTTGGCGTCCTTCTTGGACACGATCAGCGAAGCGCCGTACTTGGGGTCGGAGCCGTTCACACTGGTCGGCTCGAACAGGTGGGCGTAGCTGATGCGGCAGGGAATGATGACCTTGGTCGGATTGGGGATACTCATAACTTATACCTCCTGAAATTCCGCAGATGCGGTGTCCTTGGTGACTTCTTGTCGTTTATCGGATTGGTGGACCAGCGTGAGCTTGCCCTGGGGTTTATACACATAGGGGCCGAGGATGCGGTTGAACTCCTCCTTGCCCATGAGCCGCTCCATGTCGCCGATCCCGATGAGGGACTTCTTGAAGATGTCGGTGTAGCCGCTGGCCTGGGCCGCAGCGATGACCTCCTCCTCGGAACTATACTTCCGAACGGAGCGGCCCTCCACGATCTTGTAGCCAGGCCACTGCTTCCCGTGGACGATGGCCTCGTCCTGGGCGAAGGCATACACGTCTGCCGCCCACTTCGCCAGCTCATCCGAGCGGCGAAGGACCTCGGCGATCTCCTCATCGTCCAAGAGGGCGGGCTGGCGGAACTCCATCTGGGCCAGCTTGAGGAACTCCTCAGCCCTGGCGCGGCATTGGTTCCGCGCCTTGCAGAACCGGCACCAGCTCCCTGCTGCGAACTCCCCGGCTCCCATGAGGGCCATTGCCCCGGTGGGGCGGAGGACATCCTCGCCCCACCGCTTCAGCTCTGCCGGGTCGATCTCCCAGGTGGAGCAATGGTTGAGCCGGGGCTGGAAAATGGTCAGCCGCACTACCTTGGGGTCGTAGAGCAGCTCCGCCTTGCTGAGAACACCCAGGCCGTAGATCATGAGCTGCTCATTGTGGTCGGCGAACACTTGAACGCCGCGGCCCAGCTTGAGGTCGATGATGTGGATGTAGCTGTAGGTCACGATGACCATGTCGGCGGTGCCGAAACAGCCCTCCACATACTCCGAAGCGTCTACCCGCTGCTCCACGGTGAACACCGGGTCCTTGTAGCCCCGCCGCGCCTCTTCAATCTCGCCCTGGACGAAGGAAACATACTCGTCCACGGCCTCCAGCAGCTCGTCCGAGTAGTAGTCGGACACGGGGCGGCGGGTGCGCTGCTTGAGATACTTCTTAATGAGGTGTTCAGCCATCGCATGGCCAGCGGTACCTTCGGCGGCGTAGGCGCTCTCCTCGTCCTGGAACTGCTCCTCCAGCATCAGGGAGGGAGGACAGTGCAGGCGGCGGTTCGCAGCCGAGGGAGAAAATCTTGCGTGTGTGGAAGGCATCAGAGCGCCTCCACTTCTCGGAGGAGGTCAGCGTAGTCCTCCGGCTTGACGCCAGACAGCTTGCCAGCGTCATACTTCATCAGCAGGGCCTTGACCTGGGCAGTCTTGCCCTCATCGCTCTTGGCGGACATGACGGCGCGGACCTGCTCGATGGTGATGGGCTTATCCTCTTTCTTGGTCGGCTCCGGGGCCGCAGTGGGGGTGGCCTCTGCTCCCTGTTCAGCCAGGGAGCGGTAGCCAGCCGCCAGCAGCTCGAAGCCTTCAGCCAGTTGGCTGTAGACTTTTTTATCCATTTGTGGTATCCTTTCCTTTAGACAATATGTGTGCCCTGCAATTCGGCGAGGAACTCCTCATCCACTCGGTCATCGATGGAAAGCGTGTCCGGGGTGATGCGGTTGAGCTGCTCATCGTAGCAGCGGATGGGGATGCGCATCTTCTTGGCGATCTCCAGTTCATACTTCATACCCTTGGTGATTTTGCTGCCAATCAGCCACATCATGTCGCTGGCTTTCAGCAGCTCGGCCCCAAGCTGGATGCCGAGGATGCGCTCGTCCGGGAGATCGTCCCGGAGGAACTGCGGATACATCAGGTGGGGGATGACGGGGACATAGCCGGTTCTGGCGGCGAGACGCCCCGCATCCTTGGCGACCTTGATGTTGTGTTCGATGTCCCCGCGGTAGGGGGAGCAGATAAAAACTTGCTGCATATCGGTTATCCTTTCGAGTCATTCGGGTGCATCCCGTGGTGTTGATGGTTGCTGCCGCCACCCGGTCGGGCGG
>NZ_JAWXXJ010000073.1:0-2764 GCF_034335085.1 Acutalibacter caecimuris
TGATTTTCTCCCACGCTCTGTCGCTTATATCGTGCCGATGCTGTTCTCCCGCCATTTTTTTGCCCTCCTCTTCTTTGAGGTCTATTATATCATATTTTTATTGACGACGCCGCCTAGAGGAAAATGTTCCGGCGAAATACTTTCTTTCACAAGCACAAATGGAGCGACTCTTGAGCAAGTCCTACCAGGGCCGGAGGGATGCCGGGTCTACTCCCCAGCAGGGGTGTCCATCACCCTGACAAGCACCGCTGGAGGTTTTGGAGGCAGGAGTGGGCTTTACGATGTGAGCCTGCCCATCAAAGTCATGACGAAATCAGGCTATCAGCTCGCTCACCCCGGCGACAGCATCGACCTGGCATACGCCACCATGAATACCCGACGCGGCAGGGTTGGGGACAAAATCGCGCACACCGTTACCCCTGGAAATAACCAGGGGTATTTTTTTATCGACCTGAACGAAAACCCGGAATTGACAGAAAACGCAAGGTGTCTGCTGGCAAATCAGGAGGCGGGCATCGGCAAGTTTAAGGGCGGGAAATCTGGTGTTTTCATAGAGGGACAAGCACCTTTTTCCATTCCTGTGCAGGACGCGGACGGCAATCTGCACTATGGCAAAGTACGCAAGCTCATGCCTATCGAATGCTGGAGGTTGCAAGGTTTTAGTGACGAGCAGTTCCACAAAGCTGCCGCAACCGGGCTGTCTGACGCCCAGCTTTATAAAATGGCTGGAAACGCCGTCACAGTACCTGTCATTTCCGCTTTGAGCGAGAAAATCAAGGAAATATTTTGGAGGTCATCATGCCAAATCATATAACAAATATTATTGAGATCAAGGGCAATCCTGCCAGGGTCAAAGCCTTGTTTGAAGCTGTCAAAAGCGATGAGTACGGCCTCGGCTCCATCGATTTCAATAAACTGGTGCCTATGCCGCCGGAGTTGGGTATCGAGGAAGGGAGCCGCACAGACCGTGGCCTGAAAGCCTATCGTGACTTCATCGAAGTCTACACCTTTAACGGCAAAAAGGAGGACTTCGATCTGCTGAATATCCCTGAAAAATCGGAGCAAGCATTCCTTCGGGTGCGGCCCGATATTGACCGGGGAACCTGGAATTTGGGCAAGCAAGCGTTTCAAAACAGGCAAAAGTATGGCGTCACCAGCTGGTACGACTGGCGCATCAAGAACTGGGGCACCAAATGGAACGCCTATGGCTACGAGGGCGGCGTTCAGTTCGACGGCAAGTCGTTGCGATTCCAGACGGCGTGGTCGCCGCCCCAGCCGGTCATCGCCAAGCTGTCGGAGATGTACCCCGATCTGGATTTTGTCCACCAGTTTGCCGACGAGGACATCGGGCATAACTGCGGCGAGGATGAGTACCACAACGGCTCTTTGTGCGGCGAGTACCGCCCTACTGGTATTGAGGCTGTGGAGTACGCCAACAGTTTGTGGGGAAATGATGAACAGGAGGAAGATGAGGATGTGGAGGAAACCGAGGGCATGGGAGGCATGAAGTTATGAGCATCAAGCATATTACCGCCGACAACCTGCGCCGCATGAGTAATACAGAAGGGCTCATCATCCAAGGCTGCGGCGGGGATCTGCGGGAATGGGTGGATGGCATCAACGAAATGCTGACCGAGGAAGGTATTTTGCGAGGCGGCAGTAAGTTCAGCGGCTGCTCCTCGTTTGAGCACGACGGCCTGACCTGCCTGCTGTTCCCCTTCGAGGGGGTCAATGTGGATATAGGCCGTCTCGCCATCTGGCGGCTCAAAACCCATGATACCTTCGGCGGCGCGTGGTTGTCTGACTACGTGCCGAATCGTCTGGGCGGCTTTGATAGTTCCCAGATAGAGGAACCCACAGAAACAGAGGACATGGATGGCGGGCTGTCCATGAAATAAGAATATCACAAATATTGGCCGGTATCAATCGTTCAGAAAGCGATTGGTATAGTTAACGCAGTAATGCGTTAACTATTCGGCCTCTTTTTCGTTTTCTGAACGGTTTTCCGGCGAAGAAATGAGGTGGTCTCAATCAAATCGCCGGTATCCTGGGTGGGCAATAAAGCACCCATCCTCCCCATTATCTACAGTCTGTTTCCACTGGAATATGGCAGATTCGTGGAGGTGTTCGGCGGCTCCGGGAGCGTGCTGCTGGGCAAGCCTCCTGACCATTTCGAGGTGTATAACGATTTCGACCGGAATCTCGTCAATTTGTTCCACTGCATGAAGGAGCGCACCATGGCGACTATCCGGGAACTTGGATTCTGCAATCTCAATTCCAGGGATGACTTCCAGACCATCAAGGAATTTTTTCAGCATGAACAATTCGATGACAGATTCCTGGCAGAAGAAATGGAGCTAACGGAGGTATTGTTCCCACCGCCAGCAGCGGAGGAATTACGCGCCATCCGGCAGCGTATCACAAAAGACTACGACGTGCGCCGGGCGGCTATGTACCTGAAATTATTGCGGTACAGTTATTCCAGCGGAAAAAAATCTTTCGCCTCCCAGCCCTTCGACTTGCGGAGGCTGTTTGGCCTTATCCAGCAGTTAGAAAACCGGCTGGCCAATGTAGTGGTGGAGAATCAGGACTTTGAAACGCTCATTCACCACTATGACCGGCCTGATACGTTTTTCTACCTCGATCCGCCGTACTTTTCCACCGAGGATATGTACGCCGTGGAGTTTGCTTGGGCCGACCATGTGCGTCTGCGGGACACAGCGGCGAATATGCAGGGCCGGTTTCTGCTCTCGTATAACGATTG
>NZ_JAWXXJ010000074.1:0-1510 GCF_034335085.1 Acutalibacter caecimuris
ATAATATAGGTCTGGACGGCTAAATTCGCAAAGGTGAAATTCCCCACTTTGCCATTTATAGTGATATTTTTCGTATCGCCCACGCTCCAATAATTAGCGGCATTGCCCGAGGCCGCCACATCCTGGATGGTGGCCCAGCTGTTATCATTCAGCACCGTGGTGGGCAGGGTTACGGTCACGCTTACGGTCTGGCTGGCAGGGGCCGTGTGGTTCGTGCCAGCACCCACCGCTATGGTGATATTCACCGAGCCTTTCGCCTTTGCCGTCACCGTCACCTCGTTCCCGTCCACGCTCACCGTGGCTATGCTGGTATTGCCGGACGTAGCTGTTATGGCCCCGTCACCCGGCCTTGTTACCGTGATAACCCCCGACATAAGGGAGGCCCGCAGCTCCAGGCTGCTCTTGTCCAGGGTTATGCTGCCAGCTGCCGGGGCTATTGCCCAGCTTACCTCCTTGGCCTCCGTGCTGCCGTCCGGCCATTGATGGTTTTCGTCCGGGGTAAACTGTACCTTGTAGGTTCCGGCATTGGTGCCCGTCTGTGCCCCCGCAATAGCCATCTGCGCGGCGCTGTAGCCCGTAAAGGCCGGGGTTTGTTCCTCCCCGGTATAGGTGAGGCTGCCGCTCTGGCTGGGCACAGAGGCTATTGTGGCCCGCCCTATGGCCCAGGTGACATCCCGGCTGCCCACCGTGCCGTCCGGCCATTGGTAGTTGTTATCCAGGATAAAAATTGCCCCATACTCCCCGGCACCGATTCCGCTGGTGTCCCCGGCTAAAGTCATAATATCCGGCTGGTAGCCCTCCCAGGTGGGCGAATGGCTTTCCCCATTATATACCGGGGAATTGCTTTGGCTGGGCACCTCCACCTCTACACGGCCTATTGTCCAGAAGCTGCTCCGGCTTTCGTTGCCCCCGTTATCCGTCCAGTAGTAGCCCTGCTTGGGGGAAAATATGACCTCATAGGTGCCCGCATCCGCAGCCTCCTGGATACCGCTTATCAGCATGGCAGCAGGGTCAAAGCCATTCCAGACAGGCTTTTGCACTTCCCCGTTGTAGGTAAGGCTCCCAAACTGGTACGGCGTCCGGGGGATGCCACGGTCAACGGAAACGGACTCCTTCACTTCGTCCAGGAATTCATCCAGCGGCTGGCCGTCATAGGTAAAATTGGAAGCGTCCATCTCCGGCAGCTGGCTGGCGTCCACCTTGCCGTCCTCACCCAGCGCCGCCTTGTGTGCCTGCACATGGGCCAGGCTTTCCAGCATCGCCTCTATCAAGGGATTAAAAACCAGGGTGGCGCTGGCCGGGTCGCTGTCCTGCAGCTTGCGGATTGCGGCGGCCCTGTACTGCGGGTCTTTCGGTATCTTGTAATATTCCTCTGCCATTGCGCCCTCCCTTAAAATTCATCGTCAAACTCAAAGGTGAATTTTACATCCTCGTCCTTGCCCTTATTCAGGAATGTTTTCACCGCCGCCAGCTGCCCCTCTTCATCCACCAGCGCCATTTCGTTGATGTT
>NZ_JAWXXJ010000075.1:0-1142 GCF_034335085.1 Acutalibacter caecimuris
GTGTAGTGCTTGTCGGTGCTAATCTCTTTGACATAGTAGCTGCCCAGAGGCAGGTCGGTGGCAAACACAGCGGAGCCATCTTCAGCACAATTTATGGTTTCAATCAGCCCATCAGCGGGAATAATGGAACCGTCAGCGGCGGTGATATCCTCGGTAGCATACAGTCCAAACTGCACGGTGGCAATTTCGCCGTTCATGCCAAGCTGGAACCGCTCGTCCTGCTCCAACATCTTTTTGAGGCTGATTTTTATCTTCTGCCGGTCATCGTGGAGGATAGCAGCGGTTTCGGTGATCTCCACTTCCTGACCTGCATAGGTCAACTCCACAAGGTGGCACTCCGTGTCCAACACGGTGCCAAAGGGGGCCTCCACTTCCCGCACCTGGTACTTCCCCAGGTAGAGGGGTTCGGTGGCAACGGGGCCGTCCTGGGCGGTCGTAAGGGTGGATACCACCTCGCCCGCAGCATAGCGCAGGGTACCGTCCGGGGTGATGATGTCCTCGGCGGCGGTAACCTCATAGACCGCACCTTCCAGAGCCTTTTCCTCATAGACTGGCTGGTAACTGACAGGCAGGTTTACTTCGTTTCCATTTTCATCTACAGAACTGCCGCCCAGAACTGTTACGGAGGAGAACACCTCGCCCAGCTTGGTGATGCTGATGGTGCCCTTTTGAGGCATATTGGGCCGCTCGACTTCTACCACGGTGACGGCACTTTCCTCGGTGGAATTGTCAGGAGTTATATCAAAATAGACCGGTTCGGAGTTCAAGACGTAGCCATAAGGGGCCTGCACCTCCACCAGAGAGTATCCGGTTCCGTAGGGCAGAACCTCCGGAGCAATGAGAGTTCCATCGGTGGTGGTATAGAAGGTATCGATAGTGGTGACTGCCGGGTAAGTGAACTTCATTGTAACAAGCTGACCGTTGGGGTCAAAAATCTGGAAGCCAGCCCCGGCATAGGGGATAGCCTTGCCGGTCTCGGCGTCGGTCTTGATTACCTTGACGTAGCTGGTGAAGGGGGCATTGTTGATGAGATACCGGTACACGCCGCCATCCTTATTGATGAACACCTCAAAATCTTTCATAAGCTCGCGCCCATCCCAGCCCTTGGTCTGGCGGACGGTGTACACACCATAGGGGAGCAG
>NZ_JAWXXJ010000076.1:0-1142 GCF_034335085.1 Acutalibacter caecimuris
GTGTAGTGCTTGTCGGTGCTAATCTCTTTGACATAGTAGCTGCCCAGAGGCAGGTCGGTGGCAAACACAGCGGAGCCATCTTCAGCACAATTTATGGTTTCAATCAGCCCATCAGCGGGGATTGCAGAACCGTCAGCGGCGGTGATATCCTCGGTAGCATACAGTCCAAACTGCACGGTGGCAATTTCGCCATTCATGCCAATCTCGAACCGCTCGTCCTGCTCCAGCACCTTATCGAGGCTGATTTTTATCTTCTGCCGGTCATCGTGGAGGGTAGTGCTGGCCTCGGTGATTTCAATTTCCTGCCCAGCGTAGGTCAACTCCACCAGATGCGTTTCTGTGTCCAACACCGTGCCAAAGGGGGCCTCCACTTCCCGCACCTGGTACTTCCCCAGGTAGAGGGGTTCGGTGGCAACGGGACCGTCCTGGGCGGTCGTAAGGGTGGATACCACCTCGCCCGCAGCATAGCGCAGGGTACCGTCCGGGGTGATGATGTCCTCGGCGGCTGTTACCTCATAGACTGCACCAGCCAACTGCTTTTCCTCGTAGACCGGCTGATAACTTGCAGGCAATTCGATTTCGTTGCCATCCTCATCTGTGGTCGCACCGCCCAGAGATGTGACGGAGGAGAACACCTCGCTCAGCTTGGTGATGCTGATTGTGCCTTTCTGCGGCATATTAGGCCGCTCAACTTGTACCACAGTAACGGTGCTTTCCTCGGTGGAATTGTCCGAGGTTATATCGAAATAGACAGGCTCAGAGTTCAGCACATAGCCGTAAGGGGCCTGCACTTCCACCAGGGAGTAGCCTGTGCCGTAGGGGAGGGATTCCGGTGTAATGAGCGTACCGTCATTAGTGGTGTAGAAGGTATCAATTTTGGTGACCGCCGGGTAGGTGAACTGCATGGTCACCAGTTGCCCGTTGGGGTCGTAAATCTGGAAACCAGCTCCGGCGTAGGGAATAGCCTTGCCGGTTTCCGCATCTGTCTTTATCACTTTGACGTAGCTGGTGAACGGCGCGTTATTGATGAGATACCGGTACACGCCGCCATCCTTATTGATGAACACCTCAAAATCTTTCATAAGCTCGCGCCCATCCCAGCCCTTGGTCTGGCGGACGGTGTACACACCATAGGGGAGCAG
>NZ_JAWXXJ010000077.1:0-1103 GCF_034335085.1 Acutalibacter caecimuris
TTGATGAGATACCGGTACACGCCGCCATCCTTATTGATGAACACCTCAAAATCTTTCATAAGCTCGCGCCCATCCCAGCCCTTGGTCTGGCGGACGGTGTACACACCATAGGGGAGCAGCTTGGTTTCGGCGTAGCCGTTCTCGTTGCAGGTCAGGTAGTCCCGCTCGGAGTCCTTGGCATTCTCGTAGCTGCCGGAGGACTTGAGAAACACCGCAAACTCCGCACCTACCTCCGGGGTCTCGATCTGGGTGGAGCCATCGTCACAGTGCTTGATGATGGTGATTTTGCCCTTCTGCACGGTCTCGGGGCTGGTTACTGCGGGAGCCAAGTTAAATTCCACCTCATACTGCTTGGGGTCAGCACCTATGGGATACACGGTTTCATCCAGCAGGTAGCCTTCGCTGGGAGTAATCTCCTGCACCGTCCAACCGGAATCGCATACATAGTAGCCGGTGGTAAAGTGCCCATCGCTGTCGGTAGTGTAAGTGTCTACCAACTCGCCGTCCTTGTACACACCATACACGGCCCCCGCCAGAGTTGCGTCGCCCTGGGGTGCAGTCGTTTCGCTATCCACTTTATTCAGAGTGATATTGAACTTCTTCAGCACATTGCGGAAGGTGGCGTTGGTGGCTTTCTCCCATTCGATATTGGCGGTCTGAGCGGCGGGCACCACATAGCAGACAGCCGTGTCCACTTCCTCCAGAGTATACCCGCTGCCGATGGGCACATCGGTGAACTGCGCTACACCAGAGCTGTTCGTAGTGGCGTACAAATCCACAGTTTCACCCATGGAGGACGTACCGAAAAGGTGGAAACGAACACCAGAATTCAAGCCGTCCTCACTATTTTTGGTGACGGCCAGGGAACCTTTCTGCAAGCTGTTGTTGAAACTGACGGTCGCCGTCTGTCCGGCCTGGACGGTCACCTTCTGTGGCTCCTGGGGGACATAGTCGCCAGCCACCTGCTCTGTGACGGTGTACTCGCCCGGCTGCAGGTTGTCGATTTGCACCTCGCCGCGGCTATTGGTGGTAACGGTCTGATTGATGCCGTTCCCTGTGATTTTGAAGGTGATGCCCTCTACCTTGCCGTCCTCGGAGGTTTT
>NZ_JAWXXJ010000078.1:0-973 GCF_034335085.1 Acutalibacter caecimuris
TTGCAGATTGTGCCTATCATCCAATCCTTTTCACAGCTGGAAAAGAACTATGGCAAAGAGGGTGCAGAGATTATCGTAGATAATTTGCAGGATATCATCTTCGGCGGTTTTGCACCCAACAGCAGCTCTGCCGAGGTGCTGTCCAAGGCCCTGGGCAGCCGCACAGTGATGTCTGGCTCAGTGTCCAGGAGCAAGAACGACCCCAGCCAGTCTTTGCAGATGATAGAGCGGCCTCTCATGACGCCGGACGAGTTGAAGTCTATGCCCAAGGGACAATTCATCGTGATGAAAACCGGTTTCTACCCCATGAAAGTCAGGCTCAAGCTGTACTTTGATTGGGGCATCCAGTTTGATGAACCGTACGCTGTCCCGGAGAACGGCAATCGTAAGGTAGCTTATGCGGAGAAGAATGAACTCCTACAGGCCATCGTGCTGAAATACCACCCGGAATGGTTGAAGGAGGATGATACGCCGCCGGAGGATGCACCCGCTGGAGGGCAGAGTCAGGACGTTCCCTCGCAAAAGCAGCGCAAGCGCTCTTCAAAGAAGAAAGGCCCTGCCAGTAGGCAAAATAGGCCGCTGAAAGAGGTTGCTCCCCATAACCGTGAAACAGAGGTAGTGCAGGATGGGCCGGTTTGATTTTTTGTACAAGAT
Organism: Acutalibacter caecimuris; assembly: GCF_034335085.1. Lineage (NCBI taxonomy): Bacteria > Bacillati > Bacillota > Clostridia > Eubacteriales > Acutalibacteraceae > Acutalibacter > Acutalibacter caecimuris. The sequence continues at coordinate 655 of NZ_JAWXXJ010000078.1, forward strand.
GGACTTGCAGCACAGGGCCGTGGCGGTGTATATCTATCTGGCAGACCGGGCAAATCGGGATGGCGAATGCTGGCCCGCTATCCCTACTATTGCCAGGGAGTTAAAGCTGTCCCAGTCTACAGTGCGAAGGGCCTTACAGGATTTAAGAAAAGCTGAACTATTGGAAACAGAACAGCGCTACCGTGCCCAGGGCGGAAAAAGCAGTTTGCTTTTTCGTCTAAAGAAAATATGACAGAAAACACCTGCCGCCAGGGAACCTTTGCGCTCTCTCGGTGGCAGGTGGCTCCTGTCATCATGGCGGGTGTAGGGAACTATCCAA
>NZ_JAWXXJ010000079.1:0-954 GCF_034335085.1 Acutalibacter caecimuris
GACCACACTTGATCGCTTATGTCATGTCTGTGATAGGAAGCATCCATCTTTTCCTCTCCTGTCTTTTTTGATGCTTCTATTCTATCACAATTCCTCTACCTTGTGTAGACACTATCTAGGGCTTGTTTGAAAATAGAGGAAAGGACGGATTTTTGACCAGAAGCGGTCAGTTTCAAGGAGAAAACCGCAAGGCAATCTCGCGATTGACGAGGATTTTCGACGTAGAAAGTGGCCTCTTATGGCAAAAAAGACGACGTTTTCGATTTTTCAAACAAGCCCTAATGTTGATGTGTGATGTTTATGAAGGTGTGCGGGGTTCCTCACACCTTTTGAAAAGTGGATGAAACTTTTTATGTTTCGTTTTTGGGTGGGCACTTAGGTTACTCTTTAAAAATGGGAAGGGGGGCTTTTCAAAAACATTTACCGTAAAGTGCGCGATGATATGCGTGGTCGAGCGGGCGGGTGGCGGGGATAGGGCGGTGGAGGACGGCTTAAAAGTTTTTAGGGATCCCTAAGGGACATTTTTTAAAAGGAAAGGGGGACGCGATGATGTGTGTGGTCGAGGGGAAAGTGGCGGGGATAGGGCGGTGGAGGACGGCTTAAAAGTTTTTAGGGATTCCTAAGGGACATTTTTTAAGAGGAAAGGGGGACGCGATGATGTGTGTGGTCGAGGGGAAAGTGGCGGGGATAGGGCGGTGGAGGACGGCTTAAAAGTTTTTTGGGATCCCTAAGGGACATTTTTTAAAAGGAAAGGGGGACGCGATGATGTGTGTGGTCGAGGGGAAAGTGGCGGGGATAGGGCGGTGGGGGACGGCTTAAAAGTTTTTGAGGATTCCTAGGCGGCGTCGTCAATAAAAATATGATATAATAGACCTCAAAGAAGAGGAGGGCAAAAAAATGGCGGGAGAACAGCATCGGCACGATATAAGCGACAGAGCGTGGGAGAAAATCAGG
>NZ_JAWXXJ010000080.1:0-932 GCF_034335085.1 Acutalibacter caecimuris
CGTGGACGCCTTCTCCGCCCTGGAGATTTTGGTTGGCAACGGCGACGGCACCTTCGCTCCCAAGTACAGCATGAAACGCTCCGAGATGGCTGTTGTGCTGGGCAAGGTCCTGGCTGAGCTGGAGAAGGGTGAGAATCCCGACCCCACCGTTGAGCCCACTGCCGAGCCGACTGCTGAGCCCACCAGTGAGCCTACCACTGAGCCCACCACCGAGCCTACTACTGAGCCCACTACCGAGCCCACCAGTGAGCCTACCACCGAGCCGACTACTGAGCCCACCAGTGAGCCCACTACTGAGCCTACCACCGAGCCCACCAGTGAGCCTACCACTGAGCCCACCAGTGAGCCTACCACTGAGCCCACTACCGAGCCTACCACTTCCCCTGAGGCCTAAGCAGCCGGCGGGAACCCTGTGTTGAGCAAGGAAAGGCTTAAATAGACAGAAAAACAGAAGGACGGAGAAATCCGTCCTTCTGCTTTTTTATGCCGGTCACATGGTGCTTACTTACCGGTTTTACACATCGCTTGGCCTTGGCCAAACCATTGCAGATTACTCGGCAGGATCGGGGGTGGGCTCGGCACTCTCGGTGGGCTCAGGGCTCTCGGTAGGCTCGGCGCTCTCCGTGGGCTCAGGGCTCTCGGTAGGCTCGGCGCTTTCCGTGGGCTCAGGGCTCTCGGTAGGCTCGGCACTCTCCGTGGGCTCAGGGCTCTCGGTAGGCTCAGGGCTTTCCGTGGGCTCAGGGCTCTCGGTGGGTTCGGGGCTCTCCGTGGGTTCAGGGCTCTCGGTGGGGTCGGGATTCTCACCCTTCTCCAGCTCGGCCAGGACCTTGCCCAGCACAACAGCCATCTCGGAGCGCTTCATGCTGTACTTGGGAGCGAAGGTGCCGTCGCCGTTGCCAACCAAAATCTCCAGGGCGGAGAAGGCGTCTACA
>NZ_JAWXXJ010000081.1:0-883 GCF_034335085.1 Acutalibacter caecimuris
TGCAGGGCTATGAATTGCAGTTCAAGGGCCGGGAGCGCTCGGCATTCGCCACTATCGGTCGCAAGGATGGGGCCTCGGTTCCCGTGGGTCTGTGGGAAATCCAGGCCAGGGACGAGCGGGCTTTGGATATGTACGAGGGCTTCCCCAGCCACTATTTCAAGCGGGATGTGCAGGTGCAGATGGGTGGTCGTGAGGTCGACGCCATGGTGTATATCATGAATCCGCGCATGAATTTTTATCTGCCCTCGCCCAGCTATTACGCTACCGTGCGTCAGGGCTATAAGGATTGCGGCCTTGATACTGCCGTGCTGGAACAGGCTTTGCAGAGCAGCGCTCAGCACTATTACGATGTTGCTTCGAAGTATCAGCAGCAGTCACTGTTTGATTATGACGAGGATGAACTGGAGGAAGATGAGGATTTGGAGGACGAGGAAGAAGATGAATGGGAGGATGTGGATGACGATGAGGACGAGAGTGAGGGGTATGATTTCCACTTTCATATGTGAGGGGGCGGTAGCGTGAATCGAGTTAAGGAAGTGAAAAAAGCGCTGGGTGCCGAGTATATGTACCAGCGGTTCTTGAGTGACCGAGAAGTGACCCGCCTGCGGCGGCAGATACCTTTGCAGTGTGAGGACACCATCGCCGCCAGCCTGACCGTGGGGTGTATGAAAATCAATGCGGTACTGTTCCAAGAGGACGGCTCCCTGCGGCTGGGCTATGATGTGTACGTCAAGGACTCCCCCGGCTCCTCAGAGTGGATTTGTTTTGACTGCCCCAGCGACCGCGCCAGCTTGAAGGAACAGGATATGCTGGCAGTGCTGGACAGGATCGTCACTGAAAACGGCCTCTCCTATACCGAGTGCTGCTTTGAGCGGTTGGAGGG
>NZ_JAWXXJ010000082.1:0-854 GCF_034335085.1 Acutalibacter caecimuris
ACCATGGATGGTGTCATCCAGTAAGCATATTTTTGCATTTTTTTGCTCAAAAACTCTCCTTTCTGACCGACCCCTGATTTCGGGGGCCGGTAATCCCTGAGTTTTCCCTAACGACCGGCTCTGCCGGACGATGTAAGTTGCGCGGTAGACCCCGCGCTTTACCCTGCTTGTCTTTTTGACCGTTTTCTGCGTCCTGTCTTGCCGGATAAACTTGCAACCCTTTGCATACTGGGGGACGGTTTCCACCCCACGGATACCGCCCTCACAAATCGCTACAAATGCCCTCACACGGCGTTCTGGGCCTGCTCTCGTCTTGTTCCTTGAGAGCGGCCTCGGTTCGCTTAACACGGCCTTCACAGGGATCACAAACGCCTACCTTGATGTCTGGCACTCGTTGTGGTACTTGACTGCTCCCTGGATGGGGAGAATCGTAAAAATCAAATTGCCGTTGCGAACCTGCCCATTCTCAGATTCATACTTTGTCGGCTCCGTCAGGATAAGCGTTTTGTACTCCAACTCCCGCACATATTTCCGCACCGTGTTCTCGCTCATGCCCACCGCCTTGCCAATAGTTTTGTAGCTTGGCCAGCACTGATGCGACTTCCTGTCCTCGCAATACATGAGATAAGCGTAGACAGCCAGCTCGCCAGCCGACAAACCTAAACTGAAAATTGCGTTTGGCAGAGGAAAGAAATTCTTTGCTCCGCTGCATGATGCTCTCAAGAAATTACTCATATCTCATTACCTCCTGTCTGACTCTCGACCCACGAGAGAAATTTCTCCTTGGGAACCACCAGGCGCGAACCGATTCTCAGCACAGGAAAGTCCTCCTGATGCAGCAACTCATAGGCCCC
>NZ_JAWXXJ010000083.1:0-795 GCF_034335085.1 Acutalibacter caecimuris
TCTCGCCCTCCTTGTCTGTTCGATAAATCGGAAGTTAGTGAATCGGTAATAATTCCATATTTTTTGCCCGCTTTAGATTTATTTTAAGGTCGTCATATCCAAACGGCTTGCCATGTCCCGGATATATTAGATTTGGTCTAAGTGCGATGATTGTTTCCCAAGATTTTAGGAAATCCGTTTTATCCTCCGCCCAAATAGTTATTCTGTGTAAACTTGGCAATCCGTTCATAGCAGCGTCGCCGCAGAATAGAGAACCGTCATTAGTTAAAAGAGATATGGAATCGGCGGTGTGACCGGGAGTATCAATGATTTTTCCTTGCAATAAAAGTTCCACTTGCTTACGGTTTTGTTCGGTCACTTGAATACATCTACATGAATATTCTTGCGTTATTGGAGGAAACAAATGCTTGCCCTTGCCAACAAATTTCATTAAGAAACAAAAGAGCAAGGCAATCTTGGTTGTGCAACCGCCATGAAAAGAGTTTTGCCCTTTATATAATCTTTCTAACGCCTTGTCACTCATAACGATTTGAATGTCAGAGCATTCCGAGAGTATTTCATTCAAATAGCCTGCATGGTCATCGTGAGCGTGTGTCAGAAAAATATATCGTATCTGTTGAGGGGCTATTTGCATCTTTGCCAGTTGCTTTTTGAAATGTGCAAATCCTCTTTCATACCCTGTATCAATCAGTACATAGCCGTTGTCAATAGGATATATCCAATTATTTACTATCCTGCTTCCTGCATTGAGCATAGATGTTCTCTCTTTTCATTTATTTTCATCGGCGTCAACTT
>NZ_JAWXXJ010000084.1:0-762 GCF_034335085.1 Acutalibacter caecimuris
TAGATAGTGTCTACACGAATTAAGTACGGATAGCAGCCCAAATGGCGATACAACGGACGTGTACCGCGGCGATAAAAGCATCCGAGGTTTTGGCATAACGAGTGGCAATACCTCTCCAACGTTTCAGGGTTAGGAAGCAGTTTTCTACCAAATGACGCAGCTTATAGAGATATTTATCATAGTCACGCTGTTCTTTGCGATTCCTCTTGGGCGGAATCACAGGTTCCATCCCAGCTGAAACCGCATAGGCCAGGATATCATTTGTGTCATAGCCCCGGTCTGCCAGCAGAGTTTCTGCGGAAATGCCTTCAATCAGGTGGACAGCTTCTTTACAATCTGCTCGGGTACCTTCTGTAATAAGCACTCGGACTGGCATACCATTCGCATCCACGGCCAGATGTATTTTGGTGTTGAGCCCCCTTTTGTCCTGGACATATCCTGATTGCCACCTTTAGCTCCCGCCGCCTGGGGATGCACTTTGATATGGCTGGCGTCGATCATTAGCCATTCATAATCCGGTTCATCTATCAGGATTTCCAGAAGTTTTTCCCAAACACCTTTTCTGCGCCAACGAATGAACCGCTGATGAACGCTGCCCCATTTCCCGTAATCGGGAGGCAAATCTCGCCAGGGCGCTCCGGTTCGCAATACCCAAAACACCGCATTGATAAATCGACGGTTATCCTGGGCGATCCCTCCCCACTGGCCTCGTTGTCCTGGTAAATGGGGTTCCAGCAACGACCACACTTGATCGCTTATGTC
>NZ_JAWXXJ010000085.1:0-748 GCF_034335085.1 Acutalibacter caecimuris
TGGACGAAGCCGAAAAGGCAAACAGCATATACCCCTCGGACGAACAGCGCATAAGGCTGCGCAAAGCCCATTTGCTGGAAGCGCGGGCCTCGCTTATGGCCCTGGATGTGCGGCTGGCCCTGTGTTATGAGGTTATCATGCAGAACCCGCAAGGGGCCTTTACCAACTCGGCAGGGCAAAACGTGCCGCCAGGAAAGGCAGAGGACAAACTTGAAAAAATGGCACAAAGCCTGGGCGGATTGATAGACCGGGAAAATGACCTGATAAAAGGTGCGCTGGAATCCCTGGGCCGAAAAAAGAAAGCCTGACCTGTTCTTTGGGTGTATCTCTGGAAACTCGCTGTCTGCGGTGTGGTGGTGGCTGCGCTCCCCTAATTACAACAACAATAACAATTTCTGTAATGTGAACAACGATGGCTCTCCTAACAATAACAATGCCTCTTGGAGTGCAGGCGTTCGCCCCGGATTCTGAAACGCATAGGTCAAATGGAGTACCGAAAGGGAAAGACGACCTTTTCAGAAGGAGAGATACTTCCCGTTACCAAGAGCATAAATGCTCTGCGTGACGAAACTGCCCCCCTGATACCCTTGCACGGACGCTGCTTGCATGGTGGGAAACAGGTGCTTTTCCCATTTCATGTGCCGGGGTTATGTAGTTAGCTTTGGCACCAATGCCCCAAACACTATACGGAGGGCGAATACTTATGACCAGTGAAGAGCGCCGGGAGGCGCGTTACAAACGCCGCCAA
>NZ_JAWXXJ010000086.1:0-739 GCF_034335085.1 Acutalibacter caecimuris
AAAGCGTCTATGAACTCGCTGGCGTTGCTTTTTGTGGGAGAACTTTCGTAGTCATGATACTCGCCATAGTCCTTGACAGACGAGTCAAACTTGATGATGTCCTGCACCAACCTCTGCTGACGAACGGTATCTGGAGCGTTGTCGATGCCCTCGGCCACCCTCTCCACACCCTCGCGGGTACCCATATATTTCACCAAGTCCGTCGCGGAACGCTTTGGAGTGTTCCGCATATACCTGCTGGTGACAATAATTTTCGCCATAATCAGTCACCCCCATTCTGCCACTTATCGGCGTCCTCAAAGGTCAGAATCCCATTTGTCCGCACTACCTCTTGCGCAACATTGAGCCGTAACGTGTCCAGAGATTCATCAGAAATATCATTGACCGCCGCAGTGATGTTGCTGATGATTCCCATCTCCACCGCCAGTTTGAACAGCATTTCGCACACATCTTTGCCGAGGGAACGCACCTCGCTCTTGATTGCTCCCGCCAACATTGGAGCCAAGTAATTGATGCTTTTCTGCTGCCGGAGGTAGCCAATATAGAACTCAACCGCCTTGCGAACAAAGTCCGTTTTGGATGTGGCATTAGCTTCTGGCATCATTTTCGTAATTTCTGCCACCATGGATGGTGTCATCCAGTAAGCATATTTTTGCATTTTTTTGCTCAAAAACTCTCCTTTCTGACCGACCCCTGATTTCGGGGGCCGGTAATCCCTGAGTTTTCCCTAACGACCGGC
>NZ_JAWXXJ010000087.1:0-739 GCF_034335085.1 Acutalibacter caecimuris
GCCGGTCGTTAGGGAAAACTCAGGGATTACCGGCCCCCGAAATCAGGGGTCGGTCAGAAAGGAGAGTTTTTGAGCAAAAAAATGCAAAAATATGCTTACTGGATGACACCATCCATGGTAGCAGAAATTACGAAAATGATGCCAGAAGCTAATGCCACATCCAAAACGGACTTTGTTCGCAAGGCGGTTGCGTTTTATATTGGCTACATCCGGCAGCAGAAAAACATCAATTACTTGGCTCCAATGTTGGCGGGAGCAATCAAGAGCGAGGTGCGTTCTCTCGGCAAAGATGTGTGCGAAATGCTGTTCAAGCTGGCGGTGGAGATGGGGATCAATAGCAATATTACGGCGGCAGTTAACGACATCGAAGATGAATCTTTAGAAAATATACGGCGCAATGTTGCTCAAGAAATAGCGAGGGTGAATGGCATTTTAACGTTCGAGGACGCTAACGAGTGGCAGAACGGAGGTGACTGACAATGGCGAAAATAATTATTACCAGCAGATATATGCGGAACTCGCCAAAGAGGTCGGCGACAAAGCTGGTGAAGTACATGGGTACTCGTGAAGGTGTGGAGAGGGTGGCCGAGGGCATCGACAACTCTCCGGCCACCGTCCGCCAGCAGAGGTTGGTGCAGGACATCATCAAGTTTGACTCGTCTGTCAAGGACTATGGCGAGTATCATGACTACGAAAGTTCTCCCACAAAAAGCAACGCCAGCGAGTTCATAGACGCTTT
>NZ_JAWXXJ010000088.1:0-696 GCF_034335085.1 Acutalibacter caecimuris
TAGCGCGGAGCAAAACTATCAGCAGCAGTATGCCTATTTTAAGGCAGGCAACCCAAAGATTGCTAATCGACACACCGCAGTAACGTCTGCGGTGTGGTGGTGGCTGCGCTCCCCTTATTACAGCAACTCTAGCAGTTTCTGTGATGTGAGCAGCGGTGGCTCTCCTAACGGTTACAATGCCTCTTGGAGTGCAGGCGTTCGCCCCGGATTCTGCGTATCGGCGGCAGCCTAATCGTTTTTTCTATCCAGGGGTGCGAAAGCACCCCGTCCCCAGGACAGCAGGCCCAGCGGGAGCAGGCCCTTACGCCCTTCCCCATACCGCCGTAAGGCGGTCGCGCAAAATCGCAAAAAATGGCACTTTCCCCCTTTGGCAGAATATGGTATAATGGGCAGCAGAATAGCGGAAAGAGGTGATTCTTTATATCGGTCTTAAAGGACAAGCGCACGGTTAGCAAAGCGGATTTTATAAATGTGGCCCATCAAATATTTGTAGAAACCATGGCTTTTCTAACCCGGCTCTCGGCCCGGTACTCCCGGCTGCTGGCAGAACCAACGGCAAAGCTGGCCGGTGAGGTGCTGGACGAAGCCGAAAAGGCAAACAGCATATACCCCTCGGACGAACAGCGCATAAGGCTGCGCAAAGCCCATTTGCTGGAAGCGCGGGCCTCGCTTATGGCCCTGGATGTGCGGCTGGCC
>NZ_JAWXXJ010000089.1:0-678 GCF_034335085.1 Acutalibacter caecimuris
CCGGGGAATTGCTTTGGCTGGGCACCTCCACCTCTACACGGCCTATTGTCCAGAAGCTGCTCCGGCTTTCGTTGCCCCCGTTATCCGTCCAGTAGTAGCCCTGCTTGGGGGAAAATATGACCTCATAGGTGCCCGCATCCGCAGCCTCCTGGATACCGCTTATCAGCATGGCAGCAGGGTCAAAGCCATTCCAGACAGGCTTTTGCACTTCCCCGTTATAGGTAAGGCTCCCAAACTGGTATGGCGTCCGGGGGATGCCACGGTCAACGGAAACAGACTCCTTCACTTCGTCCAGGAATTCATCCAGCGGCTGCCCGTCATAGGTAAAATTGGAGGCGTCCATTTCCGGCAGCTGGCTGGCGTCCACCTTGCCGTCCTCACCCAGCGCCGCCTTGTGTGCCTGCACATGGGCCAGGCTTTCCAGCATCGCCTCTATCAAAGGATTAAAAATCAGGGTGGCGCTGGCCGGGTCGCTGTCCTGCAGCTTGCGGATAGCGGCGGCCCTGTACTGCGGGTCTTTGGGTATCTTGTAATATTCTTCTGCCATAGCGCCCTCCCCTAAAATTCATCGTCAAACTCAAAGGTGAATTTTACATCCTCGTCCTTGCCCTTATTCAGGAATGTTTTCACCGCCGCCAGCTGCCCCTCTTCATCCACCAGCGCCATTTCGTTGATGTT
>NZ_JAWXXJ010000090.1:0-673 GCF_034335085.1 Acutalibacter caecimuris
TACCCCGTATCTTGCCCAGCCCGTCATCGTCCTGGACAAAATAGTCTTTCGTGTTCTGGCTGGCGGCGGCGCACAGCTTCCTGTTTTTCCAAAAGAGAAAGCCCTCCCGGCAGTCTAAAGCTGTGCCGTAGGGCAGATTGACCGGGCCGCTTAAACCCTGGAACCGGGCACGGCGGCGGGCTATATATCTTTTATATGCCATCCTCCTGGGCCTCCTCCCAGCCATATACTCCCGGCTCCCACACATTATTGTCCGCTGTAGAAATCCAGCGCTTTTCCTTATGGCTTACCTTGGCCCCCAGAGGGTATGCGTCCTGCGCCCCTATGGGCTGGCTCCAGGCGGGCCACTCCTCTGCCGGGTCGGATATCGCCACCCAAAGGCTGGGGGCCGCATCCGGCGTCCAGCCCTCTTGCGAGGCATGGGCCTGCAGGCATTTATAAAGCTTACCGCCGTGCTGGCGTATCTGGCCCGCCGTATAGTTTACCGGGCAGGCCCAGGGGGCAAAAAGCTCGGTATGCTCGGCGGCGGTAGCCGGGTCGATCTGCCCGCCCTCGGCCAGCGTTACGAACATAATACCTCCTGTTTCGCTTGCTTTCTGGACTTCTGCGCCGCCGTCCACCTGTTCCAGCATGATGGTGGGCGCGTCCGGCAGCGGTTCCCGGCCCAGCAGGC
>NZ_JAWXXJ010000091.1:0-657 GCF_034335085.1 Acutalibacter caecimuris
CGAGGACGGCACCTACGCCGCTGAGGTGGAGGAGCTGGACGTGGAGGCCATCGAGGTAGCGGTTGAGGTAAGCGAGGGCGCTACCTACGAGATCACCAACGAAGTTGCGGAGGATAAGATCACCTACACCATCACCGTTACCCCGGAGGATACCGAGGCCGAGGCTAAGACCTACACCCTAACCGTCACCAAGGCGGCTGTGGTTGACACCGACTTCGGCGACGTGAACCCCGACGCTTTCTACGCCGGGTACCTGGAGAGCGTGGTTAGCGCTGGCCTGATCACCGGCACCGGCACCGGCGCCGACGGCAAGCCCACCTTCAACCCCAACGGCACCATGGTCCGCGCTGACATGGCCATCGTCATGGCCCGTCTGGCCGGCTATACCGACGAGGATTGGAAGGCTTACGAATCCACCAGCGGCAACCCCTTCAGCGACGTGGCCAAGACCGGCACCTACGGCTATGCCTACGGCGCCATCATGCTGGCCAACGACCAGGGCTGGATTGTGGGTGACGGCACCTACTTCACCCCGGGCCGCGCTGTGACCCGTGAGCAGGCTGTGAGCATCATCGGCCGCTACACCAAGTTCACCACCGAGAAGGAGCCCGTGGCCTTTACCGACGCTGCACAGATCAGCAACTGGGCCAAGGAGTA
>NZ_JAWXXJ010000092.1:0-645 GCF_034335085.1 Acutalibacter caecimuris
CGAACAGCAGGCCACTCAGACCCCGGAGGCAAGCGGGGGCGAAAAGCTGTTCACCCAGGCCGAGCTTGACCGCATCATTGGGGAGCGGCTGGCCCGCGCCAAAGCTGACAAACGCACAGACGAACGGGAACAGGCCTTGAAAGCACGGGAATCCCGGATGGACTGCCGGGAATACATAGACAGTAAAAAATACCCCGCCGAGCTGCTGGACATTTTGCCCACGGCTGACTTTGAGCAATTCAAGTCGGCAGCTGACCGGCTGGCCGCTCTGGCGGGGAATTGGGGCGGCAGCGGCCCAACCATGCGGGTGGATATGACCGCCCCTCTCAGCAGCGGGGCTCCCCAAAACGGAGACCCCCTTGCTGATGCTTTCAAGCCTAAAAGATAATTTTTTAGGAGTTGATACAATATGGCCATTGAGTTGGCAACCAAATTTTTACCATATACCGACGAGCTTTTCAGCACGGAAAGTCGCAAGTCCCTGCTGACAAACCAGGATTTTTCTTGGGTGGGGGCGCATTCGGTGCGGATATACAAAATCTCTACCAGCACCATGAACGACTACGGGCGCTCCGGCCCCGCGACGGACAGCTGGTCGAGATATGGCCCTGTGGCCTCCCTGGACGCGACCACAGAGGAAATGAC
>NZ_JAWXXJ010000093.1:0-628 GCF_034335085.1 Acutalibacter caecimuris
CAATCGTTATACGAGAGCAGAAACCGGCCCTGCATATTCGCCGCTGTGTCCCGCAGACGCACATGGTCGGCCCAAGCAAACTCCACGGCGTACATATCCTCGGTGGAAAAGTACGGCGGGTCGAGATAGAAGAAGGTGTCAGGCCGGTCGTAGTGGTGGATGAGGGTTTCAAAGTCCTGACTTTCTACCACGACATTCGCCAGCCGGTTTTCTAGCTGCTGGATAAGGCCGAACAGCCGCCGTAGGTCAAAGGGCTGTGAGGCAAAAGACTTCTTCCCGCTGGAATAACTGTACCGCAATAATTTCAGGTACATAGCCGCCCGACGCACGTCGTAGTCGTGTGTGATTCGTTGCCGGATGGTTCGCAGTTCTTCTGCCGCTGGCGGTGGTAACAAGATTTCTGTCATTTCTATTTCTTCTGCCAGGAATTTATCGTCGAACTGTTCATGTTGGAAGAACTTCTTGATAGCCATAAAATCTGCTCTGGAATTGAGATTGCAAAACCCCAACTCCCGGACGGTCGCCATTGTCCGCTCCTTCATGCAATGAAACAGGTTGACAAGATTCCTATCAAAGTCATTATAGACCTCGAAGGGGTCAGGCGGCTTGCCCAGCAGCACGCTGCCGG
>NZ_JAWXXJ010000094.1:0-626 GCF_034335085.1 Acutalibacter caecimuris
AAAATCAGGCCGCATACCATTGGTGAAAAGGGGACGCGAGGCGGCAATGCCCGGGATACCCGGCAATTTATCAACGGAGTATTCTGGATTCTGCGCACCGGAGCGCCCTGGCGGGACTTGCCGGAAGCATACGGACACTGGAAGAATGTACACCGCCGGTTCTGCCGGTGGCGTGACAAGGGAATCTGGGAAAGGATACTGGAGGCCCTGGTGGAGGACACGGACTTTGAGTGGCTGATGATCGACGCCAGCCATGTCAAAGTACATCCCGACGCCGCCGGCGCACGGGGCGGAAATCAGGCGATGGGCCGAACAAAAGGGGGCTCAACACCAAGATACATCTGGCCGTGGATGCGCATGGTATGCCGGTGCGATTCTTTATCACTTGTGGTACCACAGCGGATTGCACAGTTGCAGCGCAATTGATTGAGGGATTCCAGGCGGAATATCTTCTGGCAGACCGTGGCTATGATACAGACACAATCATTATCAAGGCTGCCGACCAAGGCATGACACCGGTCATTCCTCCAAGAAAGGACCGAAAACATATGCGGGAATACGACGAATATCTTTACAAACTCCGCCATCTCGTTGAGAACGCTTTCCTTCTTCTCAAAAGATGGCGC
>NZ_JAWXXJ010000095.1:0-619 GCF_034335085.1 Acutalibacter caecimuris
AATAAGGGGAGCGCAGCCACCACCACACCGCAGACGTTACTGCGGTGTGTCGATTAGCAATCTTTGGGTTGCCTGCCTTAAAATAGGCATACTGCTGCTGATAGTTTTGCTCCGCGCTATTTGCATAGCTCCTTGTACCCTGCACCTCAAACTCTGCCAGCAGGAACAGCTTGCAGGGCTTTCCTGTTACATAGGATGCCGTATTGGAGCCGCCGCCCGTGTTGTCTGTATACTTGGTCACCGGCTGGATTACTGCCTGCAGCTCGCTGGGCAGCGCTTTCAGCAGGCTATTGCTGGTACCATTCAAGAGGGTTTTGTTCATATAGCAGCCATCCCACCCGCCAGAATTTGTCCGGCTGTTATTCATGTGGAAATAGCCCGCGCTGGCCTGCTCGTTACCAAACTGGTTATCGCACAGCGCCACCTCTTTGCCGTCTATCTTCCCTATCAGGAAATGGATGGTTTTTGTTCCCTCCCTGGCGCTGTTGTGGTCAAACCCTATAATATAGGTCTGGACGGCTAAATTCGCAAAGGTGAAATTCCCCACTTTGCCATTTATAGTGATATTTTTCGTATCGCCCACGCTCCAATAATTAGCGGCATTGCCCGAGGCCGCCAC
>NZ_JAWXXJ010000096.1:0-611 GCF_034335085.1 Acutalibacter caecimuris
GCTTTGGCACCAATGCCCCAAACACTATACGGAGGGCGAATACTTATGACCAGTGAAGAGCGCCGGGAGGCGCGTTACAAACGCCGCCAAGCAAAACGGGCGGCAAATAGGCAAAAGCGCTGCGAACAGCTCGGCCCGGTGGAAAAGATATTTTCCTACCGGGATATGTTCAAGTACGGGAAAAAGTGCTGCAACGGTGTGCGCTGGAAGCAGTCCGTGCAAAACTTTGAAATGCACCTGTTTTCTGGCACAGCCAAACGCCGCAGGCAGGTGCTGGGGCAGACGTGGAAGCCGATGAAATGCTCCCACTTCACCCTGCGGGAAAGGGGCAAGATACGGCCCATAGACGCGCCCCATGTAACGGACAGGCAGGTGCATAAGACCCTGTGTAATAACGTACTGGTGCCCCTCTACAGCCCCAGCATGATAAAGCACAACGGGGCCAGCCAGAAGGGTAAGGGCCTGCATTGGCATTTCCGGGAGCTTAAGGAGCAGCTGCGCTGGCATTACCGGCGCTATGGCAGGCAGGGCGGGGTGCTGCTTATGGACTTAAAGCAGTTTTTCCCCAGCGCCCCCCATAAGACCATTTACCAGCGCCACCAGCAGCTGAT
>NZ_JAWXXJ010000097.1:0-604 GCF_034335085.1 Acutalibacter caecimuris
ATCAGCTGCTGGTGGCGCTGGTAAATGGTCTTATGGGGGGCGCTGGGGAAAAACTGCTTTAAGTCCATAAGCAGCACCCCGCCCTGCCTGCCATAGCGCCGGTAATGCCAGCGCAGCTGTTCCTTAAGCTCCCGGAAATGCCAATGCAGGCCCTTGCCCCTCTGGCTGGCCCCGTTGTGCTTTATCATGCTGGGGCCGTACAGGGGCACCAGCACATTATTGCAAAGGGTCTTATGCACCTGCCTGTCCGACACATGGGGCGCATCTATGGGCCGTACCTTGCCCCTTTCCCGCAGGGTGAAGTGGGAGCATTTCATAGGCTTCCACCTCTGCTCCAGCACCAGCCTGCGGCGCTTGGCTGTGCCGGAAAACAGGTGCATTTCAAAGTTTTGCACAGACTGTTTCCAGCGCACCCCGTTGCAGCACTTCCTGCCGTACTTGAACATTTCCCCGTAAGAAAAAACCTTTTCCACCGGGCCAAGCGTCTCGCACCGCTTTTGCCTATTTGCCGCCCGTTTTGCTTGGCGGCGTTTGTAACGCGCCTCCCGGCGCTCTTCACTGGTCATAAGTATTCGCCCTCCGTATAGTGTTTGGGGCATTGGTG
>NZ_JAWXXJ010000098.1:0-545 GCF_034335085.1 Acutalibacter caecimuris
TTCCCCAGCGCCCCCCATAAGACCATTTACCAGCGCCACCAGCAGCTGATACCAGGCCCGCATTTGAGATGGCTTGCGGATACCATCATATCCCACTCCCCGTGCCCCACGCCGGGCCGGGGTATGCCCCTGGGGGTGGAACCCAGCCAGCAGGAAATGGTGGCCCTGCCCAGCGCTGTGGACAACTGGCTCAAGTGCCAAAAGGGCATAAAGTGCATGGGGCACTATATGGATGATTACTATATCATCCTGCCGGATATTGAACAGCTTAAAAAGCTGGCCCATGAGATGGTGCGGAAGTTTGCGGCCATCGGGGTGCCGGTAAACCAGCGCAAGTGCAAAATTATCCCTTTGACAAAGCCTTTCAAATTCTGCAAGGCCAAGTTCCGTTTACTGGAAACCGGGAAAGTCATAGTAAACGGCTGCCGGGACGGGGTAAAGCGGGCGCGGCGCAAGCTGAAACTTTTTAAGAGCCAGGTGGCGGCGGGCAGGCGGGCCATGGAAGATGTAAAGCAATTCATGACCTGCCAGCTGGCCTACTACAA
>NZ_JAWXXJ010000099.1:0-536 GCF_034335085.1 Acutalibacter caecimuris
CGCAGTTCATCGATCCCTTTTTTCGTCAGCCAGCCCTGCTTTGCGTCCTTGGAATAGACCAGCAAGCGCATATGAGGGTGGTGTGCGGTGCTGTGAAATGCACCGTACCACTCCAGATTACTGATGTCGATTTTCTGAGCTTCGGCCAACTCAGTGACGTTTCGCCGCACCAATTCTCGCCATGCCTTGGCCTTGTTATAGCCCAATCGCTCTGCATCCTCGCGGTGCAAACTGATAACGTGCGTCCATATGATCCCCTTGTGCTGGCCTACTTCCTCGGCAACCGAATCCAAATCTATCTTGTCATCGCCCTGGCTGAACAGCCCATGCGGACCCAGTTTCTCCACTCCCGGGCGCTCCGCCATGTAGCTTACCAGCTTATCCAACTCCCCAATGCGGTCAGCGTTGCGCTCGATGAAAGCGTCTATGAACTCGCTGGCGTTGCTTTTTGTGGGAGAACTTTCGTAGTCATGATACTCGCCATAGTCCTTGACAGACGAGTCAAACTTGATGATGTCCTGCACCAACCTCTGCTG
>NZ_JAWXXJ010000100.1:0-519 GCF_034335085.1 Acutalibacter caecimuris
CGCTTACGGTCTTGCTCTGGGGGGCCGTATAGTTTGCGCCCGCCCCCACCGCTACGGTGATATTCACCGAGCCTTTGGCCTTTGCCGTCACCGTGACCTCGTTCCCATCCACGCTTACCGTGGCTATGCTGGTATTGCCGGACGTGGCTGTTATGGCCCCGTCACCCGGCCTTGTTACCGTGATAACGCCCGACATAAGGGAGGCCCGCAGCTCCAGGCTGCTCTTGTCCAGAGTTATGCTGCCAGCTGCCGGGGCTATTGTCCAGCTTACCTCTTTGGCCTCCGTGCTGCCGTCCGGCCATTGATGGTTTTCGTCCGGGGTAAACTGTACCTTGTAGGTGCCCGCATTGGTGCCTGCCTGCGCCCCCGCAATAGCCATCTGCGCGGCGTTGTAGCCCTCAAAGGCCGGGGTTTGTTCCTCCCCGGTATAGGTGAGGCTGCCGCTCTGGCTGGGCACAGAGGCTATTGTGGCCCGCCCTATGGCCCAGGTGACATCCCGGCTGCCCACCGTGCCGTCCG
>NZ_JAWXXJ010000101.1:0-518 GCF_034335085.1 Acutalibacter caecimuris
ACCACACTTGATCGCTTATGTCGTGTCTGTGATAGGAAGCATCCATCTTTTCCTCTCCTGTCTTTTTTGATGCTTCCATTCTATCACAATTCCTCTACCTTGTGTAGACACTATCTAAGAACCTTCCAAAACTTTTGCGCCGCGCAAGAACGTGTGGGCGTTTTTTTGGCTTGGCGCCCGCGAGGAGGGTTTACTATAATTGGGGAAGGGACGATTTTTCTTTTTCTTCTTTTTATTTTTCTTTCTTTTTTTCTTCTTCTTTTGCGTTTTTGGGGAGTTATTGGGTAATGGGGGTGGTTATGGTTGGGGAGAATCTACTATAACAAAAATAAAACAATAAAAAATAAATAGAAAAATGAAAAATTTTGATAATTGAGGGTGTTTTTGGGTGGAAGGGGGCTAGGGCTTGTTTGAAAAATCGAAAACGCCGTCTTTTTACCCAGAAGCAGCCATCTTCTGCGTCGAAAATCCTCGTAATACGCAAGTATTCCTTGCGGTTTTCTCCTTGAAGCTGACCG